>NZ_JBFEGH010000007.1:0-191353 GCF_047228925.1 Terribacillus jepli
GGCTATTCACCGTCTTCCCCTCACCAGTCGGTTTCGGAAAAGAATGCTCCAGGATCGTAATTCATGCTGTTCTTTGTACTGACTCGCACCATCCGTCAGCTCTCTGTCTCAGGGAGAACATACACTACTGCAATCCATTCATCGCTTATCCATTATTTAGCTTATCAAAACAAAAAGTCCCTGCTGAAATCATTCAGCAGGGACGAATATATCGCGGTACCACCCTAATTATTGACATACGACATGCCAATCTCTCATTCCTGATAACGGCTATTCACCGTCTTCCCCTCACCAGTCGGTTTCGGAAAAGAATGCTCCAGGATCGTAATTCATGCTGTTCTTTGTGCTGACTCGCACCATCCGTCAGCTCTCTTTGACAGGGAGAACATACACTACTGTAACCCATTCAACGCTCATTTATTAATATATTGAGTATCCTACAGGAAACTAGAGAAAAGGTCAATACATTTTTGTTATTATATTTTGTTCAACGTCATATATTTCAAGAACGGTTCATGAAACCTAACTGATTAAGCATACAAAAGTACAAAAATCCATTGTGGTATAATAGAAGTATCTTTGAAGGGAGATTGTTAATTTGCTAAAAGGCGGAGATAGTGTATTCTATCCATTTCACGGAACAGGAACCATTGAATCGAAGGAATATATAAGGGAAAAAGAGTATTTCAAGATTTTCTTTCCTTACAAAAATTTGCATGTGTTTATACCAAGTCAGAACGAAAATCAGAATGGTCTACGCCCAATCATTTCATTAGAACAATTAGAATTAGTGAAACAGGATTTTTATGAAAATGGTGTTCCTTTGCCTTCTTCAGTAAGTGAACGGTCAAAAGTGCTGGACATTAAGATGAAATCAGGTACCACATTAGAAATTTGTCAGATACTAAGGGATCTGCTGCACTATCATACTTCGGATGGCCGTTTATCTCAACAAGACAAAAAAATATATAAGAATGCCGAAGAGTTCCTAATCGGAGAGATACAAGCAGCAAAGAACATCTCATACGATCAAGCAACATCCGATGTGAAAGCTTTGGTTGAGAATCGCTTTAAGATAGATGCGCCCACTTTCAGATAAGACTGCGTGGTTTGTTTCTCATTGAGTGATTAACCCTGCAGGTCAAATCCATAGTTAAACTCAGGAGGTAATCCCATTTGGATTACCTCTTTTTGCAGTCTTCCAGGTGCAAGTTACTGAGCTCTCCTGCCCCAAAAATCACCATACATAGCTGCCCTTTTCTTATCACTCCATCTTATTAATGACAGTGGTCAATTTATAATTCGCATACTTGTTCAATTGTGTTAAGAACTGATCCAAATGCTCATTTGAAGGAAATCTGCACTCCAGGAGATAACATCCATCTCCGCTGATTTTATAATTATTAATTGTATATTTACCTTGGCTTTTTATAAATGACAGATAAGGCTGATGGTTTAAACTTTGGGTGAAGATTGTGATGAAAGCATGTATATGACAACCTAATTTTGCTTGGTTCACTTTGATTGTGTATCCCTCAATAACACCATTATCCTCTAGTTTCGCCACTCTGGCAGAAGTAGCCTGCCCGGTCATATGGACCTTCTCGCCCAATTCTTTCATCGTTACGCGACTGTTATGGGATAGTTCCTCCAAAATACGAGCATCCGTGTTATCCAGCATGTTATAAATCCTTTCATTAATCAAGTATATCCCCCGGAACACTTGATTTAAGTTATGTATTTCCCATTACAGCAAGTATAGACTATACATAGATCAAAGAAAACTTTTTAAAAAAGGAGTTAATGAATATGAAAATACAGCAAATCCGCAACGCAACCATCGTTGTTAACTATGCAGGCAAAAAAATCCTTGTCGACCCGATGCTGGCTGAGAAAGGCACTTATCCCCCATTCCCAAACTCAGCGCGGCAGGATCAAAATAACCCCATCGTTGACTTGCCGACTTCCATAGAAAATATCCTTAAAGATGTTGATGCAGTAATCGTTACACATTTGCATCTAGATCATTGGGACGACACTGCAAAAGACGCACTCCCAAAGGATATTAAACTATTTGCTCAAAATGAAGAAGATGCAGCTCTAATAAGAGATGCAGGATTCCACAATGTCGAGGTATTAAAAGAGGACACAACTTTTGCTGACATTCAATTAACCAAAACCAAAGGTGAACACGGCAGAGGTCCGATATTGGAAGTTGCCGGTCAAGTATGCGGCGTTTTCTTCGAACACCCTAGCGAGAAAACACTATACGTGGCAGGGGATACCGTTTGGTATGACGGTGTCAAAGAGGAAATCAATAAACATAACCCAGAAGTTATCATCGTCAACGGCGGAGACAATCAGTTCCTGGAAGGCGGTTCTCTTGTCATGAATAAAGACGATATTTATGAAGTGCATAAAGCCGCTCCCAAAGCGAAGATAATCTCTGTTCACATGGAAGCAGTAAATCATTGGGGATTATCTAGGGCAGAGTTGAAGGGTTTCAGTCGTGATAAAGGATTCGATTCCAATGTGCTCGTTCCGAATGACGGGGATGCCTACAACTTTTAATACACGACAAAAAATTCCTCATAACTCAAGGTACTACCTTTACCAAAAGGGCATCCTAAAATAGGATGTCCTTTAATCAAGTCATTGAAAATAGTTTTTCCATTTAGCACCCAACATACTATAGTAGATAAAATATAAACATAAGCTTGAAAAAGATAATCATTCCAATTTCATTTTTCACGCTTTCTGCCCAATTCATCATCAGCCAGCATTTCCACAATCCTATCTAAATCTTGTTCAGTAGCTATCCTGAAATTGATTTTCTTTTGCAACAAATCTCCTCCTTCATGATTGAATTAGATAACGGCCTGCCCCCATCCACCTTGATCGTTTCTCCCGAATCTAACCACTCATTTCCGATGCAAGGAAAAGAATCACTCCAACCTATTTATTATAAAATACGAATGGATGAATAACTTTAAAGGCTTTGCGAATTACTGCTTCCTGTAAAATAAGTTAGAAGCTTTTTCTGATTTCAAAGGGGGTTAGTAGGTATGAACGCTGTTATCAAACAAATACCAAAAGAAATGACTTGGGAAATAAGACATCTTGTTTTATGGCCAGATAAGGAATTTGATTATGTCGTATTGGAAAATGACGACGCTGGCAAGCATTATGGACTCTTTATCGATGATAAATTAGTTTCCGTAATTTCTCTATTCATTAAGAAAAATGAAGCTCAATTCAGGAAGTTTGCCACTTTACAGGAGGAACAAGGTAAAGGGTATGGCAGTTTGCTGTTAAAATATACATTAAACCAGTGTCAGAGATTGGGGGTTAACAGAGTATGGTGCAATGCCCGTCAGGATAAAGTACCGTTCTATAAAAAGTTTGGTTTACAAGAAACAAGCCTTTTTCTTGTAAAAGGCGGATTAAAGTTCCCGATAATGGAGAAAACCAATAATTAGCCCCGTTCAACTTCGATTTGATGTAAGCGCATTACGACTGAAAGAGTGCCGTGGGTTCCTGAAGCGGGGGATATAAGCCAGGAGCCATCCCCCTAAAGGCGGATTATAAGGGGGCGCAAACCCATTAGGCGATTCATAAAAAAGTGGCAGGAAAGAAAAAAAACCTGTACACGCTGAACTGTAACCCCTATGAAAATGCTAGTTTAATGGCTTTTCCCGATATATTAAAGTAGAAGCTTGGGTAGCAAATTTAATTTAGTATATTTTCATCCTGTGTAATAATATTAATACTATTTATTTTGCTATCTCAAGAATTTCTTCCTGTATGATTTAACCTACACGGTACTTGTTATTCACCTTTATTAGAAATGTAAGCCTGATGACGCCCTTCTTCTCCAATACCTGTATCAATAACATAAAAAGTTTTATTTGAGTCCTGATCGATTACAGATTTTACATTGTATACATTCTCTAATTGACCACCAGTTGGTCTGTTGGGTAAAGGAAAAAGTACCTTAATTTCTGAGTCTGGGTCACAGTTTTTTAACATCTCTATCATTTCGTTAACCTTCATTTCATATTCCTCCATTGTAGGGATCCTGTTATAGCTGATTCTATCCGTTTAAGAACAGCAGCTACACTATCGGTATTTCCAAATGAGCAGAGCAAACTCCCGGTTTAACACTCGGTATTCATATTATTGCCATATTCCTTTATTATTGGCTTTGGCTAACTCCTCATATTCTTCAAGCTCTTGCTGATATTTGGTATTAGGTTCGTATACAGCAACCTCAGCCAACCCCTCCCTTAAGAGCATGCTCTGATACATATATGCGTCCATATTGATCCCGTTCTGATTCATCTGGTACCAGGTAGACCGTTTCACCATGCAGGTAATCTTTTGCGAAATCGGCAGCTTGCTCACCAAAAGGTACTGGTTTACAGTCAGACGGGCTATTGTTATGGCATATTTCAGGAGCACTTACTAATATCGATTTTTTTCTTCTTCGCCATTTATAACTCCTTGTTTTCTTTTCTGATACACAATAATTATATATCAGAAGTTCTTGCTTATTGAAATAAATTCATTTTTTCCATATTTGTTATCCGGGTGTTTGGCGATGCCAGGCACGATAGTAAAGAAAAACTCCCCGTGTGGCGTGGAAGTATCGATGCTATTAGAGATGGATATAGAATAAATGCGTTTTTCATTTAGCTCTTCGACTAGGTTGAGTAGCTGCTTTGTTGTTCTTCCAAAACGATCCAGTCGCAATATACGACTTTTTGAACATTTTATACAGAGTTATCTGGATAGTGAATTGAAGGATAAGAAAATGAAAGAGCGGTTTTGATTTTACCGTAGCTCCTTAGTAAGTTTAGATTGAAAATTTTAGATCTCTTTCTACTTTTACAATAAAAGGTAGTTTTTTAATTAAATGAAAATTATAATAATATATAGACAAAAAGGGGGCATAAAATGCGGTTTCGTGATTTCCACAGAAATATAAAGATACGTATTATAGAGACATTTGCAAGTCGTTTGGTTGGCAGTATGGTACTGCCTTTTATGACAATTTATTTAGCAACACATTTTGGTACCAAGCTTGCAGGCCTTTTAATGCTTATTAATGTGGGCGTAGGTATTATAATGTCATTAATCGGCGGTTATTTTGGAGATCAGTTTGGTAGAAGGAAAATTATGCTTACGGCCGAAACTCTTCGGTTTGCTGCGTTTTTCACTATGATGATTAGTAACTCGCCATGGTTTGAGTCACCCGAGTTAACTTTTATGATGATGACACTAAACAGCATATGCTGGGGGCTTGCCGGTCCCGCTAATCAGGCAATGCTGATAGATGTTAGTACGCCAGAACAGCGAAATCTGATGTACTCCATCACCTACTGGGCTAACAATTTATCGATTGCTGTTGGCGGAATTGCTGGTGCCTTTTTCTTTCAGCACTATTTGTTTGAATTATTTATGGTGCTTAGTATTGTTACAGCAGCAATTGTTGTGGTAGTTTATCTATTTATCGAAGAAAGTTATTATCCGATTAAAACAGAAAAGCGGCCTGGTCAGCACGTTTTTCAACTTTTTCGCACTTATAAAAGTGTGATGCAGGATCGTTTGTTTGTTTGGTTTGTTTTGGCTGGAATATTGGTATTATCAATGGAGTTTCAGCTGACGAGTTATATTGGGATTAAACTCACCGAGGAAATGCCTACGCAACATTTTTTGTTTTGGGATATTGACGGTATCACAATGACCGGGTTACTCAGAAGTGAAAATACTATCCTGGTTGCAATGCTGGTTTTATTCGTTTCCAGATTCGTCGACACAATGAAGGATCGAATGGTTCTAACGATGAGCTGTCTTGTCTTTACTCTTGGTTATGCCTTTATTGCATTCTCTAATAATATTTGGTTGTTGTTCATCATGATGGCAGTATTAACTATTGCAGAGGTATTTCGGGTCCCGGTTCAACAGAGCTATATGGCAGCCATACCGCCGGAAGAAAGCCGAAGTGCTTATATGGCATTCAGTGGACTGCAGTTTAATCTATCAATGCTAATTGTATCCCTTACTGTTACATTAAGTGGATTCTTTTCGTCAGTTGTGATGGGTTGTATTTTGACCCTTATAGGTTTAACCGGAACATTCATCTTTTATCTAATCTCTCCTCAATTAGATCAGCGGAAGCTGACAGCTGCTAAAAAAGCAGGCTAAACAAAGCACTTCAGTCTGTAAAAAAGAATGGCAACTGCTGCTTATCAGTATTTTTTTTACAGTTTATCGGATATCAACTCATCACCTTTAAGAGGTTGCAAATGATTTTATAGCAGTTTTAATAAAGTCGAAGTCCCCAGTGTAAATTCATAAGTTGTTGAAGGATTGAAACATAAACAAAAAAGATAAAGGGGTATACGTAAATGTTTGTGTTTACGTATACCCCTTTTTTGTGTTTTAAGATACAGCTGAATGAATTGTTGTTGTACAGTAATAAAGTCTAACTAAAGAAGGCTATCTATAGTGATTACAAGAGGGTATGAAAGATCTTATATAAAAAATAGGTTATCTGCCTCATCATTCTAAGTATGTTTTCAATGATGAAGCTATTGTTAAATTTGAAACCACAGACTGCACTTCTCAATAATGCTGTGTAAACTTTCGGGGCAAAGATTGCCTAGTATTTCTCATACACTTCTCTAAGACATCTCTTACTAGGTTATAAACATACGTTTATGTGTGTTAAAAGGCTTTCTTTACCTTTTGCTGTGACGAGTTTCTTCTATTATATCGAATATTGGGTCATCTACATATTCTAAAATCTGTCTTGCAATGAGGACACCGCCGTTCTGGGTTATTTCTCTGTCTTTTAAGGAAGCTGCACAGTAGGTCTTGCATTAGGTAATGTCCTTTCTTTTCAGCTGTCTCTTGGGCTTTTTCCAAAATAACGTAATCTGATTCCATAAGCTCCTCTCTGTCAATAGCCCTAATATCAAGGATGCTGCTGATTTTTTCGTTTGTAATCAATATATTCTCCTCTCTTAGATTTCTCCCTTTGGCTTGCGAATCCGAATGGTTTCCAAAGGAGAAAAATGAATTGAAATAAAAGAAGGCCAGGTCGCTTTTCCCTGGTCTGATTTCCGTGCAGTAATAAAGATTTTGGGCTGGTTGACTGCAGCTAAAGCAAAATGGACTGAGGAAGCTACTAAATATAGCTGCTCATAGAATAATTTTATAAATTAAAATTTCAAAAATATTAATATACAATATTTTTATTATTTAAGGGGGGAAGCAATTTTGAGAATGAAGAAAAAATGGAGTGATTACTTTCAGGAAATAGTTAGAGCAATAATATTTTATAAGTAAAGTGCAGTTATGAATTATGCTTTGGACGGATTTCGGCTCGTAAGGTGGGGCCTGAATGGCAAATGGATCAGAAACCTACGGAAAATAGGAAATAGTCTTACAGTCCGTGGTTAGCGAGCCATTTAGTACCACAGCGACACGTACAGAGTGATGGAAAGCGTTCTTTGCTTTCTGATCAGTCTGTGGTGGTTTACCGATTCTTTTATATTCAAATACAAGAATCAGTAATATGTCTTGCCCGGGCAGAAATGCCACAAGGTATGAATTAAATGGATCTTCAAGATTTCGATTTGTCAGAAGAACATCTCCATAAAGCATTAGTATCTTACAAAAATATAGATAACCAGAATTTCATAACCACTACCAACCTCAACCTTGGATTTCTATATGTGCAACGTGAAGTGACGGAAACAGCTATTCGTTATCTGGAAGAAGCACGTAAAAACAAACAAGAACGGATCCATCTGAAGATTTTATACCTGTTAGCCGATTCTTATTGGAAAACCAATCATCCTTCCAAAGCTATGGAGGCTTATACGGAAGGTTTCTAGAAAAGTATTGATACAGATGGTTTAACAATGAAGTGGGAAATTGCCATGTTGCAGAAAAAATTCGAGGATAGGGTGAACTATGAAAGCGTGTGGCAAGAAAGTATAGAATATTTTAGGAAAGTTAACGATTTATTTAACGTCAGGCTCTATTTAAAAGAGCTAACCGAGCATTATACTAAAAACTAAGCAATACGAGCTTGCAACAAAATACTATATTTTAGCCTTTATCTAAGAAGGAGGGTATATTTTGAAGAAAGTTGTTTTCTCGTTGATACTGCTAGGAACCATAATTGTAAGTAGTGTGGTCGGATATGCAGACGATTACAAGATAGTAGAAAAGAAAGGCGATCTTGGAACGGTAATATTCTCCCTAAATATGAAGAAATAAAAGAAGAGCATCATAGGTCCTCTTGAACCGCCCCCCAAAAATAGACAGTAAAGGTATCCCCGTCCGTAGCATGCGTGACTTTCCCTGATATATCGGCCCGGAATATTTGCTTGGCCACGCTCCAAGAAGCTGCAGCAGATTGATAGAGGAACAAAAACACCTAGTAATAGCTTCGCGCCTTTGGGAAGCCCCAACTCCTGGTTACTATCGCTTGTAAAAAGTAATTGGGGCCTTTTTCAACTCTGATTAAATTCCACATTATCCAGTTTCCACTCGCCATCTTCCATCCGCATAGTCTTAGATAACTGATTACTTCACTCTCCCCGCCGCCAAAACAATCGTATTATTAAATGGCGCAAGGAACTGCTGCCGATCTTCGATGGAAGTGACATAAAACATCTCTAAACTGCTTATCTTGGAATTACGCTCATTTCCTCTTTATTTCCGTCAGATTACCGCCTTCGACTATTTCTCCGCTAAGCATATTGCTTGTGACCAGCTGCAGCACTTTGCCTTTATCCTGCTACATTATACATTTCATATATTCTCGAATGTTCCTATACTCATTTTCCTACTTTTTCCATTTTTCCCGCAGCAGCGCATACACATTCGCGTCATAGGCTTTTCCGCCATGATAATAATAACTGTGCAATAATCCTTCTTTTATAAACCCGTGTTTCTCCAGAAGCGCAGCAGATGCATGATTCTCCGGATAAACCATCGCCCCGATTCGTAGCAAATCCAGTTCGTTGAAGCAATACGCCAGCACAGCCTCCATTGCTTCACTGGCAAAGCCTTTTTTCCAATGATCCGGATGCAGCTCATACCCTATTTCGGCTCGCCGATTGCTGCGATTAACTTGGTGCAAGCCGATTGTTCCGATGAATCGTCCTGCTTCCTTGCAGAACATGCCCCAGCGGATGACTCGGCCTTCCTGCAGTCCACAGCGGAAGGAGGAAATGACGCGCTCTGCTTCTTCGATTGACTGCAGCGGCTCCATGCCATAGAACTGCGTGACACTTGCGTCAGACAGCGTAGCAAATACGTATGGTGCATCGTTCATTTTCACTTCATCCAAAACGATTCGTTCCGTTTCAAGCTTCTGGAATGTCAGCATCTTATTCTCTCCTTATGTAAAAAAGACGCACTAGCAAAAATCCAGTGCGTCTTTTGGTGTGTTTAGCCTTTTAATTCATTGATTCGCTGCTGTACGCGTGACCGTTTGTCTTCATAATCTGCTTGCTTGGCACGCTCTTCGTCAACGATTTTAGCTGGTGCCTTGCTGATGAAGCCTTGATTGGAAAGCTTCTTCTCGACACGCTCGACTTCTTTCGTCCATTTATCCAGTTCTTTTTCAAGACGTTCGATTTCTTTGGTGATATCGATCAAGCCCTCAAGCGGCAAGTAAAGCTCTACGCCAGTAAGAACTGCCGACATTGCTTTATCCGGCGCTTGGATGCTTGTTGCAATCGTAAGCTCACTTGGGTTACAGAAGCGTTCGATATAGTGCTGCTGCGCTTTGAGCTCCGCTTCGATCTCGCTGTCTTCTGCCTGGATGAGCAGCTGAATCTGCTTGGACATTGGTGTATCCACTTCTGCACGGATGTTTCGGACAGAACGGATGATGCTCACCAAACGTTTCATCTCTTCGGCTGCTTTTTCATCATGCAAATCTTTGTTGACAGTCGGCCATGCCGCAATCGTGATGGATTCGCCTTCATGCGGCAGTTGCTGCCAGATTTCCTCGGTGATGAATGGCATGAATGGATGCAGCATACGCATTGTTTGATCCAATACATGTGCAAGCACAGAACGTGTCATTTGCTTCGCCGCTTCGTCTTCACCGTACAGCGGAAGCTTCGCCATTTCGATGTACCAGTCACACACATCATCCCAGATGAAGTTATACAGATGGCGTCCAGCTTCACCAAATTCATATTTCTCAGCATTGTAAGTCACTGCTTCGATTGTTTCGTTCAAGCGGGTAAGGATCCATTTATCTGCCAAGCTTTTCTCTTTGGATAAATCGATATCTTCATATTTCAAGCCTTCCATGTTCATCAAGGCGAAACGGGAAGCGTTCCAAATCTTATTGGCAAAGTTCCAAGTAGACTCTACTTTCTCCCATTGGAAGCGCAGATCCTGACCTGGAGATGATCCAGTGGATAGGAAGTATCGCAAGGAATCGGCACCATACTTCTCGATAACATCCATCGGATCAACACCGTTGCCAAGGGATTTACTCATCTTGCGTCCTTCACCGTCACGTACAAGACCGTGGATCAATACGTCTTTGAATGGACGCTCGCCTGTGAACTCCTTGGATTGGAAGATCATCCGGCTTACCCAGAAAGCAATGATATCATAGCCTGTTACGAGGACATCTGTCGGGAAGTAACGTTTGAAATCAGCTGCTTCCGTGTTCGGCCAATCCATTGTGGAGAACGGCCATAATGCAGAAGAGAACCATGTATCCAGTACGTCCTGATCCTGTTCCCAGTTCTCGATGTCGGCTGGTGCTTCTTTACCGACATACACTTCGCCTGTCTCTTTATGATACCAAGCAGGGATGCGGTGGCCCCACCAAAGCTGACGGGAAATACACCAGTCACGGATATTCTCCATCCAGTAAGAGTACGTTCTTTCGAAGCGCTCTGGAACGAAGCTGATTTTATCTTCGCCTGCTTGCAATTCCAATGCTTGTTTTGCCAATGGCTCCATATTGACGAACCATTGTGTGGATAGATATGGCTCCACCACTGCACCGCTTCGCTCGGAGTGGCCGACACTGTGCATGTGATCTTCGATTTTGAACAAGATACCTTGCTCCTGCAGATCTTTGACGATTTGCTTACGTGCTTCGAAACGATCCAAACCGTTATATTTACCGGCATTCTCATTCATGGTGCCGTCTTCATGCATGACAAGGATGCGTTCAAGATCATGCCGGTTGCCTACTTCAAAGTCATTCGGGTCGTGCGCAGGTGTTATTTTCACCGCGCCGGATCCGAATTCCATGTCTACATAATCATCCGCTACGATCGGGATTTCACGGTTTACCTCCGGCAGGATGACTTTTTTGCCAATCAAGTGCTGATAGCGTTCATCATCCGGGTGTACAGCTACTGCCGTGTCCCCAAGGAATGTTTCCGGACGAGTCGTTGCAATTTCGATATGTCCGGTTCCGTCAGCCAATGGGTAGCGCATATGATAAAAGTGACCTTGTACATCCTTATGGATTACTTCGATATCAGAAAGTGCCGTTTTCGCTGCCGGATCCCAGTTGATGATATACTCGCCGCGGTACAGCAAGCCTTTTTCATACAAAGTGACGAATACTTCTTTCACCGCTTCTGATAGTCCTTCATCCAATGTGAATCGCTCACGGGAATAGTCAAGACCAAGTCCCAGCTTCGACCATTGTTTGCGGATGAAGCTCGCATATTCCTCTTTCCATTCCCAGCTCTTCTCCAAGAAACCTTCGCGGCCAAGGTCATAGCGGCTGATGCCCTGCTCGCGCAGCTTGGCATCTACTTTCGCCTGTGTTGCGATACCAGCGTGGTCCATACCTGGAAGCCATAGTACATCGTAGCCTTGCATCCGTTTCATCCGGGTAAGGATATCCTGTAATGTTGTATCCCATGCGTGACCGAGGTGAAGCTTTCCGGTCACGTTCGGCGGCGGGATAACGATGGAGTAAGGCTGTTTGTTTTCATCTCCGGTTGCTTCAAAATATTTGCCATCAAGCCAAAATTGGTAGCGGCCTGCTTCGATGCTGGCCGGATCGTATTTGGACGGCAATGAATGGCTTTCTTGTGATTTGTCTGTTGTCATGCCTGGTTCCTCCTTCAATGCTTTTGGTGACATATAAAAACCCTTCTCATCCAAAAGGACGAAAAGGGTTAGTTTCCGTGGTACCACCTTCATTTGCGAACACAAGACAGCTGTGTCGCACACTCGAGGGAGATAACGGCTCTTCACCGGCTCCCCCTACTGACTAAAAAGTCACATTCGGGGTCGCTGCATACAGGGCGACCTTCTACTGCAGGTATCCGGGAAACTTCCACCAATTGCTTCCCTCTCTAGCATGGATCCTTACACTATACTCTTCCCTGTCAAAGCATTTATATCATGTATGACTATTGTATCCACTTGACAGTAAAAAAGTCAATGCAGTCGCATATTTTTTTCAAAAAAGGGTAAACGCCCAGCCTTTCCCGTTCATATACTGTCTACAGGAGGGATGACAATGAGTAAAATCAACCGCAACAACATGCCGGGCTTTCTCCGGTATTGGATCAATGTCACCGAAAAGGCGATGATTCCGCTAATCATTTTCCAGTTCATCCGGACACTGCTATTTCCATCGATATTGGATATTCTGTTACTTGGCGGCTTGATTGCGCTTTACTTCAGTTTCCAGGCGAAATCAATCTGATCCACCTTCTTCATCTTCCTGTTCTTCCTGATCTCGAAGGTCCTGGAAATATGCTTGTGCATGGAGAGCCTGCGTCAGCTGCCTATGTGTCTGGGTCAATTCCTGGACAACAGCCGGGGTATCCGCTTTTTGCGGTGCATCTACATACTGTCTGATCTGCTTCAGGTATCGGCCCGGATGCAGCAGATGCAGCATGAACAGGCTCTCTTCATTTTTCTTCATTTGGCGATGCTCCTCATACGAATGCAAATAATAAGGCGGATTTGTCATATTGCTGTCTGCATACCGCCATTCTTCTTTAAAATAAGCAGCCAGATCCAAGCTAGGATTGCCAAGCTTGGTCTTTTCCCAATTGAGCAGATGCAGCGGGTTGCCCTCCTGCACATGGGAAGGGCGCAAATTACCGTGCAGCACACTGTGCTCCATCTCCGGGTCTTCCTTCAAATCTGTCTCATAATGGTCATACCATTTATCCAGCATGGCAGAAACGTGCTCCAGATCCTTATAATGCGTGCAGACAAGCAGCGGCACAACACCCATGTACGTCTGGGATTCAAATCGCTCCACCACCCTTAGCAGCTCCTCCCTGTCCTGCTGGAGCTTTTCTTTTTGCTTCCGGATGGCCAGTGCGTACGCTTCATAGTCTATTGGATAGCGTTTGCTGGAGGATGCATGGATTTTGCCAAGTGTAGTGAACAGCATCTCATAAGGATGATCCGGTTCATCTGTGCGATGCCGTTCGAGCCATGGCATCAAATAATACACTTCCCCTTCATCCACTACATAGAAATTTTCCTGCAATGTCTGGTAGACAGGCGGAACTCCTTCGCGATAAAAATTATGCTTGCCTTGAACGACCATCAGCCAGCGGTCGAGCCGCTCCGGATGGAGGGATGACCTTTTTAAAGCAAAAGCCGCCTGGTGCGTTTGCACTTTAGACAGGCGGCTGGTAATGGCTTGAACCGAGGCTGGCGTGATGCCATAGGCAGCTAGTATTCGATCGACGTTTTCCATCAATCACACCCCGTTCGTTATAATCAGTTTTTCTTTGAACGTCGCTGCGGTATCACGAGCAGCTGGCCTTCCGATACCGTCTCCTCCTCCAAATTATTGGAGCTGGCAATCGAGCTTACCGGCACATCATATCGAGTGGCAATCTTCTCCAGCGTATCCCGTTCCTGAACGATACAGACACGGACCTTCGTAAATGTCTCTTCCCTTGCTCCGAACATATGGACGAGGAAATTGCTGCTGTCCTTCCGTTCTGCTGCCGCTTGTGCTTCCGCTGTTACCGATTCCTCCTCTTCCAGAAGATCCTCTGGCTGAAGCTCCTGATTGACCGGGACTGATTGCAATGCAACATCTTCATACAAGTCTTCGGTATCCAGTTCATCGTCAGTTAAATCTGCTTGCGGCACATCTGTCGGTTCCACGGGCTTACTGCCGAAGAATTCACTCAAAGTCTTCGTCTCTTTATATTTCCACCGATCATCCTCTTCTGGTGTCAAAAGTGGCGGTGTCTCGAATGTGACCTGATCAGAGTCCCGCGGTGCTTCGTCGGTTTGCTTCGCTTGGTAAGTAAAAGTGAAATCCGGTGACTCGGCCGGCTCTTCATGCGGCAGCTCCCGATCCAAATAATGAAGCTCTTCATCCTGTTCGTGAACTTGACGGAAATCGGCTGCTTGATACGCATCCTCCAGTTCATCTGGAAGTACAAACAGCTCTTCTGGATACTGATGAGCTTCCGTAAATAGCGTATCGCTTTGTGATGCTTCTGTTTTACCATCTTCTTTGGCAACAGGGTTCGATACTCTCTCTGATTGAGTGTGCAAGAAAGGTGATTCATCTGATTGTTCTTGTTCTTTTTCATGGACTGCCGGTTCTTCCAGATTATCTTCTGTGACATCTGCTTCTTCAAGTTCAGCCTCTGCTGTTTCTGCATATTCCTCGACAGTTGGATAAGCTGATTCCTCGATATTCTGATCATCACGTGCTTGTGCTTCTAATTCGGTTTTCGGCAGCTCCGCAGATTCATTTGTGAATGGATAGCCAGAGTCTGCGTTCGCTTGATCATCCTGTGCTTGTTCATCCTCAGATTCTGCCACTTCTGCAGGCTCTGCATATTCTTCAACAAACGGATACGACTGCTCCCCTAGCTGCTGATGATCGCGCGCTTGTTCAGCTTGTTGCTCCTGATCTGCTTCTATCGCTTCAGATTTTGCATATTCCTCTTGAGAGAACTGATAAGCTTCGATTTCTTGATCATCCCTAGCATTTGCTAAAGATTCATTAGCTTTGGCTTCTGCCTGTTCTTCTTTGAAGAATTGATAGCTTTGCGGATTGTGTTGATAACCATCTCTTGCTTCTGCTTCGATGTGGTCTGCAATTTCATCTGTATAAGATTGAACCGACTCTGGTTGCTGGAAAGCCGTATCCGGGTAATAAGGCTGCTTAGGCATATCCTGCTTTGCTTGCCTTCTCTCTTCTTGCACACCATAGATTGCCACTGTTGCATGCAGCTCAAGTACATTGCTTCCAGGAATTTCATAATCGAAATTATCAATTGCTACATACACATCATTCAGCTGCTTGATCCGATATTTTGGAACTGAAATTTCGACAGGGAAACGATGATAAAATGTATTCGTTCCGCCCTCCAGTTTCTCAACGTTTTCTATTTCCCTAGTCCCAGGGCTTACAGCGACTGCAGTTCCCTCAATAACATCCTGCACAGGATGATATTCACCGGTAAGTTCGATGATACCCCGGACAGAAATTTCATGCTCAAACTCCTGGATACTGATATCCGGCTCCAAAGCAATTCCGATCAAATCCTGCAGATGGGCGTCGGCACGGAAACTGAGTGATTCTTGTATATCAAACATGAATGGTGTTGTCTCATTCGTAGACAAGTGGAATCCTCCTTCCAATATTTAAGCGTTCCTAATCACTAAAACCTATGCGGACGCCCAGTCACATATGTAAGGAAAATCCCTTAGTCCCTACGAAAAAAGCCCAAGCGTCAGCTTGGACTTTTTAATCAGGATGCTGCAATTTTCTTGAATGCTTGTCTTGCTGCTTCGATGGTCGCTTCAATATCCTCATCTGTGTGGGCAGCTGATAGGAAGAGCCCCTCAAATTGAGAAGGAGGCAGGAAAATGCCCGCTTCGATCATTTCCCGGTAATACATGGAGAAGTGATCCAGATTGGATGTTTGTGCCGTCTCGAAGTTAATAACAGGTGTATCCGTGAAGAAGACACCGACCATGGAACCAGCGCGGTTCACTTGCAATGGGATACCGAATTCCTCTGCAGCTGCTTTGTAGCCTTCTGCAAGGCGGTCGGCATGGGCATTGATCCGTTCATACGCTGCCTTATCCATTGCAGTCAATGTTTCATAGCCGGCAGTCATCGCCAGCGGATTGCCTGACAGTGTACCTGCTTGATAGATATCACCTGCTGGAGCAACCCGTTCCATGATTTCCTTACGACCGCCATATGCACCGACAGGAAGTCCTCCACCGATGATTTTACCCAAGCAGGTCAAATCAGGCTCCACATCGAAATGGCCTTGTGCAGAATGATAACCGACACGGAATCCTGTCATTACTTCATCAAAAATGAGCAGTGCGCCTTGCTGCTTCGTAATGTCACGGAGACCTTCGAGGAAGCCTGGCTGAGGTGGTACGACACCCATATTTCCGCATACTGGCTCCGCGATGACTGCTGCGATATCGTTCCCGAACTGTTCAAATGCATAGCGGACACTTTCCAGATCATTATATGGTACCGTGATCGTATTGCGTGCAATCGTTTCCGGTACACCCGGGCTGTCCGGCAAACCAAGTGTCGCAACACCAGAACCTGCTTTAATCAAAAGGGAATCCCCATGGCCGTGATAGCTGCCGACGAATTTCAGGATCTTATCGCGGCCGGTGAAGCCGCGTGCCAGACGAAGCGCACTCATGGTCGCCTCTGTTCCGGAGTTGACCATGCGGACGATGTCCATGGATGGAATCCGTTCTTTAACCAAAGCAGCCATCTTATTCTCAATCACAGTCGGCGCACCGAAGCTTGTCCCTTTCTCGGTGATTTTTTTCAGCCCTTCCACGACACGATCATCAGCATGCCCCAGAATGAGTGGTCCCCAGCTCAATACATAGTCGATGTACGTATTGCCATCGATATCTGTGATTTTTGAACCCTTACCGCTATCCATGAAAATAGGATCCATCCCCACGGAACGGAATGCACGAACTGGAGAGTTAACTCCGCCAGGCATATGCTGTTTCGCTTCTTCGAATGCTGCTATCGATTTTTCAAAGCTTTTCATCAGAATTCCTCCCTAGTCAGTTATCTTCCTTCAGCCATCTTGCCACATCTTTGGCAAAGTAAGTCATGATCAAATCAGCACCTGCACGTTTCATGCCGATCATTTTCTCCATGACGATTGCTTTTTCATCAATCCAGCCATTCAATGCTGCTGCTTTTACCATGCTGTATTCCCCGCTCACATTGTATGCAACAACCGGCGCATTGAATTGATTACGCACATCACGGATGATGTCCAAGTAAGCAAGTGCTGGTTTCACGATAAGGAAATCTGCATTTTCTTCGATATCAGATGTCGCTTCGCGGATTGCTTCCCTCCTGTTGGAAGGATCCATCTGGTATGTTTTGCGGTCCCCGAATTGCGGAGCGCCTTCCGCTGCTTCACGGAATGGGCCATAGAAAGCAGAAGCGTATTTGACAGAATAAGCCATAATCGGAATATTAGTAAAACCGGCTTCATCCAGTCCTTTGCGGATTGCTTGCACATAGCCGTCCATCATATTGGAAGGGGCAATGATATCAGCTCCTGCTTTTGCCTGACTGACTGCAGTATCTACCAAATAGCCCAATGATTCATCATTATCGATTATTCCGTCATGTACGACGCCGCAGTGTCCATGGGATGTATATTCACAAAGGCAAGTATCTGCAATCAAAAGAAGATCAGGGAATTCCTCTTTCGTCTGGCTGATCGCTCGCTGTACGATGCCATGATCATGGAAAGCGCCAGTTCCGACTTCATCCTTCTCCAAAGGAATACCGAAAAATAATACGGACTTGATTCCCAAGTCGCTTACTTCTTTCATCTCAGCTGACAAATTATCCAAAGACAGCTGGAATACACCCGGCATGGAAGAAACTTCATTACGTACATTTTTTCCCTCGACAACGAATACTGGATAAATCAAGTCATCCACTGTCACTTCTGTTTCTCTAACTAATGCCCGCATATTTGCTGATGTACGCAAACGGCGGTGGCGTTTGAATTCTGCCATTGTCATTCACCTGTCCTTTGTTCATAAAAATGTACTAATAAATCAATCATTGCATCTGCCGTGTACTGGGCAGGCAGCAAGATATTGCGAAAGCCGTGCCGTTTGGCCGCTTCCTCGGTTGTCGGTCCGATGACAAGACACAGTTTATCAAGCTGTTTTTGTTCCAGTTCGGCGTTGTCTATAAAAGCAAGAAAGGCCTTAATGGATGACGGGCTCGTAAACGTCAATACCTCGGGCTGTTCCTTTTTCAAGACATCATTGAGCAGTTCTTGCTCGCTTATCTCCTCTACCGTATCATAGACAACCATTTTCTCAAATACAAAGCCATTCCGTTTCAAGCCATTTGCCAATGCCGGTCGTGATAAATTACCTTGAATCAGCAAAATCCGGCTGTCTGGGTCATGTGCTTGAGTAAATCTTGCAGCCAGGGCATCCGCTGTATAATCATCCGGCACCAAATCTGCTTCCCTGCCGAAAAGTCTTGCTATCGCCTCAGCTGTCTTCTGTCCAACTGCAGCAATATGGCAATGGCTCCAGGCCTCCAAGCTTGAATACGTACTCAGCAACGCATGGAAATGCTCCACTCCGTTCGTACTGGAGAAAAAGAGCCAATCAAATCTTTCCCCCTCCTGGCAGAGCTTCACGTTTTCATCATCGATCCTTGTATGAAAAGTCAAAAGGGGCACTATGATCGGTTTGGCCCCCGCTTCAGCCAGCTCCTCTGCCAAGTGGACTGCCTTCGGTTTCGGGCGCGTTACGAGCACCTTCACGGCCGGCAACCGGCTCATTGGGACTCCGACTCCTCGATCGCTTTGTTGACGATATCCTGTGCACCTTGTTCCTGCATTCTTTCTGCGGCAAGTTTACCAACTTCCTGTGGATCGGCACCACGGACTTCTTCCTTGAATACTTGTTTACCATCAGCCGAGGCAATCAATGCAGTCAGGACGACATCATCATCTTCCATATGGGCAACACCAGCAATCGGTACTTGGCAGCTACCGTTCATCAAATATAGGAATGTCCGTTCAGCAGCGACAGTCTGCTGGGTATAAGAATCATTGATTTTTGTCAAAAGCTCGATCAATTCCATATCGGTATCGCGGCACTCGATCGCCAGTGCTCCTTGCCCGATAGCTGGCAAGCAGAGATCTGTTTCAAGGAATTCGGTAACGATATCATCGCTCCAACCCATGCGCTTCAAGCCAGCAGCTGCCAAGACGATGGCATCGAAATCTTCATTTTCCAACTTCTTCAGACGCGTGTCGATGTTCCCGCGAATCGGCTTGATTTCGATATCTGGACGGACAGCAAGAATTTGCGCTGCACGGCGGAGGCTGCTCGTTCCGACAACAGATCCTTCGGGAAGCTCTCTCAAGGAGATGTTATTCTTGGAAATAAATGCATCCCGATAATCCTCCCTAACCGGCACACAGGCAATCGTCAAGCCGGCAGGAAGTTCCGATGGCATATCCTTCATACTATGTACAGCCATATCGATTTCCTCGTCATACATAGCTTGCTCGATTTCCTTGACGAACAACCCTTTTCCGCCGACTTTTGACAGTGTGACGTCCAGGATTTTGTCACCCTTTGTCTCTATTTTCTTGATTTCGAACTCATATGGCGCTCCAGCCCGTTTCAACTGGTCGATGACCCACTTTGTCTGTGTGAGCGCCAGATTGCTTTTTCTTGAACCTACGATAATTTTACGCATTGCTCTACCTCCTGAAAACTAGGGAATCACCCAGTAAAATGAAATGATGAGTACGTGCTAAGTAAGAAGAAATTGATGATCAGGATCAAGAAAGCAGCAATGGCGTAGATTGCCAAGCCTTTTCCTCTCACCCCTCTTGCCAGACGCAGGAACAGATAGATTGCATAGACTGCCAATACCGTCAGCGAACCGATTGTCTTCCAATCGAACCAATAGAAGGCCGCAGCTGTCGTATAAGCCCATACAATCCCCAACACGATAGATAACAGCAACAAAGGCGTCCCAATCGTAATGGAGGTGAAAGTATATGTTTCTAGCTTGCCCAAATCACCAAGCCTTGTCCACCATCTATACCCTTTTTTTCGCTTCAAGAGCTGGAATTGCAGCAAGTACATGACAGCAAAGACAAAAGACAGCGTGAAAAATCCATAAGCCACTATAGCTAATGTGATGTGCGCGATCAATACTTCATCCATGAATGGAATCGTCTGCGTCCATTGCCGCTCGTAAGCCGAGCTTGCAATATATAACAACATCATAAAAAAGCCGACCACATTCAGGAAGAAGGTGAGGAAATCGACTTTGTAGATACGGTTGATGAACAAAGAAAGCGATACGATGACCCAGGCATAAAAATATAAGCCTTCATATACATCCTTTACCGGCAGTCCGGCATGTGCAATCATTTCCTGCAATAAAAAAAGGCTCTGGAAGAACCAAACCAATGTAAGCAAACGGAAGGCGAAAACATTCGCCTTCCGATTCTTTTGTATAAAATCGATAAAATAGCTGAAAATGCTGGCTGCATAAAGTAACAAAATGATTTCATAAAGATAAGCTGGTACCTGCATTATAAGCCCTTCTTTTTATCTGGTTGAGGATGCATTCGGCACAGTCTGAAGCTCTTGTGACCCTGATCGCTCCAGTTTGACAATGTTATTTTGTTTGTCCAGTACCGCCTTTTCGATTCCGAAAATCTCTGCGAACTGCTGGATGAGTTCTTCGCTGTTTTCACGGCCGGCAAGCTCCTTTGCCTGCGTGATCGGCTGTTTAAGCAACTGGTTGATGATACTTTTCGTATGCTTGTTCAGCACCCGTATATCACGTTCACTTAGATCCGGCAGCTTGCGTTCCAAACTTTTCATCGTTTCAGCTTGGATTGCGGCCGCTTTACGACGAAGCTCGGTGATGACTGGCACGACCCCCAATGTCTGCAGCCAAACTTTGAAATCGACGATACCGCCTTCGATCATGATTTCGATTTTTTCCACTGCTTCCTGACGGGCAGCCAAATTCGCATCGACAACATCTTGCAGGTCATCGATGTCATATAAAAATGTGCTGTCCAAATCATCCACATCTGGATTGATATCGCGTGGTACTGCAATATCGACCAAGAATAACGGCTGGCCTTTGCGTTCTTTCAGAACTGGCTGAAGCATTTGTTTGTCCAGGACATACCCTGGAGCTCCTGTGGAACTGATGACGATATCCGCATTTTGCAGTGCTGTATCGAGTTCATCCCATCCGGCTGCTTTACCACTGAACAAAGCGGCCAGCTGTTCGGCTTTTTCTTTCGTCCGGTTAATGACCGTTACATCCTTGACGCCTGAACCGTGCAGATTCCTTGCTGCCAGTTCCCCCATTTTACCAGCACCGAGGATGACGATTCGTTTGGAAGAAATATCACCGAAAATCTTCTTGGACAATTCCACCGCAGCGTAACTGACAGATACAGCATTCTCACCGATTCCAGTCTCTGTATGCGCCCGCTTCGCCAACGTCACAGCTTGTTTGAACAATTCATTATAAATCGTTCCGGATGTATGAAGTTCCTGTGCTTTTTGGAAAGAGCGTTTCAGCTGCCCAAGGATCTGTGTTTCCCCTACGACCATGGAATCTAGTCCACTTGCTACCCGGAACAGATGCTCCATGGCTCTTTCATCCTCATGAAATGTAAGATAAGATGCAATCTCGTCTTTATCGATTCCGAACCATTCAGACAAGAATTTTTTTATATAATAGCGGCCGGTGTGCATCTGATCGACCACAGCATAAATCTCCGTACGGTTACAAGTCGAGATGATGACGTTCTCGAGCATGCTTTTCTGGTTGGAGAGTGCTTGCATCGCTAAGCCAAGCTCTTCTTCCTTGAAACTTAGTTTTTCTCTTATTTCAATCGGGGCTGTGCGATAATTGATTCCAGCAACTAACATGTACATTCCCTTTTTCCCCCTTGAAAACCTTTCGCTCATACCAGTATAACACTGTGGTATTTATGTCCTAAGCAAATTTGTGAACAGAATCGTAAACAATTGTGTTAGGATAGAGTGTGTGTTTGTGAATTATTTCATAAGTACATATAACAAATTAACACAGATAGTCATGATAATCAACGATTTAATCTTATTTAATAATAATTATTATGTGGAGAGATGTTATGACGAAGAAAAATGCTTTTGTCGGATTCCTTTTACTAGGAATCGGAGCTTATTTCCTGCTGCGACAGTTACGAGTTCCCTTGTTTGTGGATTTTTACTCATGGCCCACTTTGTTGATCATCATTGGCGCGGCTCTACTAATGCATGCTTATCTTACGAAAGATCATAAAAACTTATTCGCTGGGTATTTCATTTTAGGCTTGGGGCTCCATTTCCATGGACAGAAGCATTACAGCTTCTGGACCGACAGTTGGGGAGCTTACCCATTCCTTGCTGGCGCTGCTTTATTCATATCGGCACTAAAAACCAAAAAAGGTTATGTATGGGCGATTTTGCTGCTGGCCCTTGGTATCTTTACGATTGCCGCACCAAAGCAGCCAGCCTGGTTCGGCTGGCTTGATAGAACAGCTGGCATCATCAGTGATTTCTGGCCTGTATTGCTTATATTGGCAGGCGCTTATCTTCTTTTCCGAAAAAAATAACCGTACAGGCCTAAGCTTGTACGGTTATTTTTCATAGGAATCGTTTTAAAACTCCCCATGCTTCTTCTTTTCCTTCTCCCGTTTCCGAGGAAAATGGAAGGATGATATCCTCTTGTTCAAGCTGCAGCTTATCAGCAGCACGCTTGATGTGCTGCACTCGTTTTCCTTTTGGGATCTTGTCCAGTTTGGTTGCCACTACGACAACCGGCAGCTCATAATGCTTCAGGAAATCATACATGGTCACGTCGTCCTTCGTCGGTTCATGACGGATATCAACAAGCAGCACGACTGCCTTCAGATTCTCACGCTCCGTGAAATACTCCTCCAGCATTTTGCCCCAAGCATTACGTTCCTTCTTTGAAACCTTGGCATAACCATAGCCCGGCACATCCACGAAATGAAAGCGGTCATTGATCTTATAAAAGTTCAATGTCTGCGTCTTCCCAGGCTTTTGGGATGTGCGGACCAAGTTTTTGCGATTGATCATCTTATTGATAAAAGATGATTTCCCTACATTCGAGCGCCCCGCTAAAGCAATCTCCGGCATATGTGTTTCCGGGTATTGCTTTTTCGATACTGCGCTGATTACGATTTCTGCTTCAGTTACTTTCATGTTTATCTTCCACCAATGCGTATTTTAATACCTCATCAAGATGGCTGACTTTGATAAACGTCATGTCTTGCTTGATTGTATCGGGTATATCCTCCAGATCACGGTCATTATCAGCCGGGAATAAGATTGTCGTGATACCTGCCCGGTGAGCACTCAAACTCTTTTCCTTCAGTCCGCCGATCGGCAAAACACGGCCGCGAAGGGTGATCTCGCCTGTCATCCCGACATCTTTGCGCACTGGTCTTCTTGTAAGTGCACTCGTCAAAGCAGTGGCGATCGTGATACCGGCGGACGGACCGTCCTTCGGTGTCGCTCCTTCCGGCACATGGATATGAATATCATATTGTTCATGGAAGGATGGATCGACGCCGAGCTCTTCGGCATTGGACCGGATATAGCTGAAGGCAGCCTGTGCTGATTCCTTCATCACATCCCCGAGTTTTCCAGTCAACGTAAGTTTCCCTTTACCCGGAGATAAAGAAACTTCAATGGATAATGTATCTCCGCCAGCAGTCGTATAAGCAAGACCTGTCGCTGCGCCAACTTGATTCTCCTCCTCCATTAAACCATAACGGAAGCGTGGGCGTCCAAGCAATTCTTCCACTTTCTTCGCCGATACCGTGACCCGCTTCTTATCTTCAGAAACGATGATCCGTGCTACTTTACGGCAAACCGCTGCCAGCTGGCGCTCCAATCCACGCACACCGGCTTCTCTTGTATAACGGCGGACGATATGCTCAAGTGCTTCATCCTTCATGACGATATTGCCTTTTTTCAAACCATTTTCTTTGATTTGCTTCGGCAATAGATGTTCCTTGGCAATATGCAGTTTTTCCACTTCGGTATAACCTGCGATGCTGATGATCTCCATCCGGTCAAGCAACGGCCCAGGAATAGATCCCAGATTATTCGCTGTCGCAATGAACATCACATTGGAAAGATCATAGTTTTCTTCAATGAAATGATCACTGAACGTACTGTTTTGTTCCGGATCAAGCACTTCGAGCATAGCCGAAGATGGATCGCCACGGAAATCATTGCTCATCTTATCTATTTCATCAAGCAAGAAGATCGGATTCGTAGTACCGGCACGTCTCATACCTTGCATGATTCGTCCAGGCATCGCTCCTACATAGGTACGGCGATGACCCCGGATTTCCGCTTCATCTCTTACACCGCCCAATGAAATACGGACAAATTTACGATTGATTGCTTTGGAAATGCTTGTCGCCAGGGAGGTTTTCCCGACCCCAGGAGGTCCAGCCAGGCAAAGGATCGGACCTTTCAATGAATTGGTCAACTTCTGAACGGCCAAGTATTCCAATATTCTTTCTTTTACTTTTTCCAGACCATAATGATCCTCATCCAAAGTAGCTTCGGCATGGGGAATATCCAGATTATCTTCTGTTTGTTTCTTCCAAGGCAGGGCAATCAGCCACTCCAAGTAATTGCGAATGACAGAGCTTTCTGCAGAGCTCTGCGGAACACGCTCATAACGTCGCAATTCTTTTTCAGCGACTTCCTTCATGTGATCCGTCATGTCAGATGCTTCTATATCCGCTCGGAACTGTTCGATTTCCCCAGACTTGCCGTCCCGATCACCAAGCTCCTTCTGGATTGCTTTCATCTGTTCACGCAAATAATATTCCTTTTGTGTCTTCTCGACGGATTGTTTGACACGCTGGCCTATTTTCTTTTCCAGATCAAGTACTTCCCGCTCATTTGTAATGATCATGATGATATGACGCAAGCGTTCCTTGACATCCTGCATCTCCAGGATCTCCTGCTTGTCATCGAGCCGTAAGGATAAATGAGAGGTAATCAAATCTGCCATGCGCCCCGGCTCCTTGATATCAGTCAAGGTTGCCAACGTCTCTTGGCCTATTTTCTTTGAAACCTTTATGTATTGCTCAAATTGCTCCAGGAGCGCTCGCATCAGGGCTTCTTCTTCATTTTTCGTACCATGCTTGTCTGGTCTTTCCTCGATTTCGACCATGAACTGCTTGTCATCTTCCAGGAAGCGGATGATCTCAGCCCGGTACAACCCTTCAACCAATACACGCATCGTACCATTTGGCAGCTTCATCATTTGGTTGACTTTCGCTACCGTACCTATATGATGGATTTCCTCTTCAGTCGGTTCATCCAAATCCACTTCTTTCTGCGCAGCCAGAAAGATTGTTTCCCCTTCCATCATTGCTCGTTCCAGTGCATGGACGGATTTTTCCCTGCCTACATCTAAATGCAAGACCATCGTCGGAAAAATTAGCAGCCCCCTCAAGGGCAGGAGAGGCGTTACCAGTGTCTTCTCTTTTTCCATCGTGACACCTCCAAATGTCTGTCTTCATCAGTTCTTTTTAAAGTATATACACAACCGCTGTACTGTACCCATACTTTATGAAAATCAAGAAAAAAATCCCTTGCCACCAACTGTAACAAGGGATTTGCTGTACATGATCATCTGCCTGTCAGATGGAGATTATGCACTCTCTTTCGGAGATTGCTTGTTCTCATCAGTTACGGTACCATCATGCAGTACAAACTTCGGACGGCCATTCTCAAGCAGTACTGTATCTTTTGTTATGATGCATTGCTTGATATCATCACGTGATGGCAATTCATACATGATATCGAGCATGATACCTTCTATGATGGAGCGCAAGCCACGTGCACCAGTTTTACGCTCGATTGCCAATTTAGCGATCTCACGAAGTGCATCTTCCTCGATTTCCAATTCGACTTGGTCCATTTGGAAGAGCTTCTGGTATTGTTTCACCAATGCATTTTTAGGTTTTGTCAAAATCTCAACCAAAGCTTCCTCATCAAGCGGCTCCAGGCTGCCGATAACCGGAAGACGGCCGATGAACTCCGGAATCAAACCGAATTTCAATAGATCCTCTGGCAATACTTTGGAAAGGTATTCGCCTTTATCAAGTGTTTGGTTGCCCTCGCCTGCACCGAAACCGATAACTTTGTTACCAAGGCGGCGCTTGATGATCTGCTCGATCCCGTCAAAGGCACCACCACAGATGAACAGGACATTCGTCGTATCAATCTGGATGAATTCCTGATGCGGATGTTTGCGGCCGCCTTGTGGCGGAACGCTTGCTACTGTGCCTTCCAAAATCTTAAGCAATGCTTGCTGAACACCTTCACCGGATACATCACGTGTGATGGATGGGTTTTCGGATTTACGTGCCACTTTATCGATCTCATCGATGTAAATGATACCTTTTTCCGCTTTCTCTACATCGTAGTCAGCAGCTTGGATCAACTTAAGCAAAATGTTTTCTACGTCTTCCCCGACATAACCTGCTTCTGTCAAAGAAGTCGCATCAGCAATGGCGAACGGTACGTTCAGGATACGTGCCAATGTCTGTGCGAGTAATGTTTTACCGCTACCAGTCGGTCCAATCATAGCGATATTACTCTTGGATAATTCCACATCATCCGAGCCTTTGCTGGAATTGATACGTTTATAGTGGTTATATACCGCTACCGCAAGGTTTTTCTTCGCTTTATCCTGTCCGATGACATAGTCGTTCAAGATGTCACGGATTTCCTGTGGCTTTGGAATTTCCTTGAATTCTACTTCTTCTTCGTTTCCAAGTTCCTCTTCCACGATCTCCGTGCACAAATCGATGCACTCATCGCATATATAGACGCCTGGTCCGGCTACTAATTTACGTACTTGGTCTTGGCTTTTGCCGCAGAAAGAGCATTTAAGCTGCCCTTTTTCTTCATTAAATTTAAACATCATTTCACCCCTCGAATGTAATATCTATATATGATATCTCGAAAGATCAAACACATTCTGGATGCGCCCAGCCTTCCTTTAGCCAATCATATCAGATAACAGCAGTATTAAAAAGCAAAACACTTTTTCCATCAGTATTAGCCAAATGACCGCAGGTAAACCCTGCCAGGGAAGATTTCTGCTTCCGCCAAATTGGCAAATCCTGCACATACGAAAAAGAGGTACGTTTTATTATGGAGTTTTTTTAAAAAAAGTCAAATCATATGTATGTAGTATATGTAAACGAAAAAGCCGTTCATGCACGTAAATCCAAAGGGAGGAAAATACGTTTATTTTTTAGAAAAACAAGGCACAGTGATTGCTGCCTTGTTTTTCTATTATGTCTTATGCAGTTTTGCTGTTATCCACCAAAACATCGATTGCTTTTTGGAACTTCAAATCATCTTTGATAGCGTCAGTGTTGCCGCCAAGCATAGCAGTCAATTGTTCTTTGTCTGTTTGGTACATTTCAGCCATTTTTTCAAGCTCTGCGTTAACGTCCTCATCAGTCACTTCCACGTTTTCCGCTTTCGCGATCGCTTCAAGTGTAAGGTTTGTTTTCACGCGTTTGCCAGCATCTTCTTTCATTTGTTCGCGAAGTGCAGCCTCGTCCTGACCGGAGAACTGCTGGTACATTTCAAGTGTCATACCTTGCATTTGCAGGCGCTGTTCGAATTCACGAACCATGCGATCAAGCTCTGTATCTACCATTGCCTCTGGAACATCCACTTTCGCGTTGTCTGTAGCAAGGTTGATCAGCTGCTCGCGTTTGTTGTTTTCCGCTGCATTTGTTTTTTCTTCTTGCAGACGGTTTTTCGTTTTTTCACGAAGCGCATCCAAAGATTCTACTTCTTCGTCTACGTCTTTTGCGAATTCATCATCAAGCTCTGGAAGTTCCTTCGCTTTGATTTCATGGATTTTCACTTTGAAGACTGCTTCTTTACCAGCAAGTTCAGCAGCATGATATTCTTCAGGGAATGTTACGCTGATGTCGGACTCACTGCCGGATTCTTTACCTACTAGCTGTTCTTCGAATCCAGGGATGAAGCTGCCGGAACCGATTTCCAAAGAATGGTTCTCTGCTTTACCGCCTTCGAATGCTTCACCATCAGTGAAACCTTCGAAATCGATTACGACTGTGTCGCCTTCTTCTACAGTACCTTCTTCTTTGACAACCAATTCAGCTTGTCTGTTGCGAAGTGCTTCGATTTCATTCTCTACATCTTCGTCGGTTACTGTTGTATCTTCTGCTTCTACTTCAAGACCTTTATAGTCACCAAGCTCTACTTCAGGCTTGACAGTTACGGTAGCTTTGAAGATTAGCTCTTTTCCTTGTTCGATCTGCTCAAGATCTACATCCGGTTGTGCAACAGGCTCGATGCCAGTTTCTTCAACAGCGTTCATGTAAGCTTCTGGAAGAACGATATCAATCGCATCTTGGTATAAGGATTCTACACCAAAGCGTTGTTCGAAGATTTTGCGTGGTACTCTTCCTTTACGGAAACCTGGTACCTGAACTTGTTTCACTACTTTTTGAAACGCTTTGTCAAGCGCTGCATCCAATTCCTCAGGAGATAGGGTGATTGTTAAGATACCCTCGTTCTTGCCTTCTGTTCTTTCGAATTTTGCTGACATAATATTCCCTCCAACATCTATCGTTTCTTACCTGTTAATCGTTCTCAATTCTAGCATAAAAGAAGTTATTAACTAGTACTGGTTTACAACCATCTCATTATAACATATTCATAGTCGCTTTCAACACTTACAATGCGAACTCTGTCATTCCTCGGCAACAGTCAGAAATTTTGCTTCAAATGTGATGATTTCCTCCATCATCGAGGCGATTTTCTGAGCTTCTTCCTCGGTGACAGCCGGCTGTTCGATTTGCAGATAACTGCTTGCCAGCTTCTGCAGGGCAGCTGCCAGTACAGCTGCTTCTTCCACTGTGGGCGTCATTGGATATCTTACATACATGTATCGGTACAATAGCTTATACACCAGGTCGTAAAGTGATGGATTCTGTTGCTCGAGCAGATGCAAATGTCCCAGAACCTGTTCCATCCCTTCCGATTTTTCCACCAGCGCCAGATTCTCCGGAATTACAGTCACTGTTTCCTTCATTTTATGTATGGTTACAGGAAATTCGATTTCCTGTTTGATGAGCCATTCCAGTACGGCTGTCTGCACGACTGGGTCGGCTTCCTCGTCCATCAGGAAAGCCTCCATCTTTTGCACATGCGGACTGACATCCAGCGAATGGCATTTCTGGATGAGCTGCCATTGCAGGGCAGCATCTTGATTCTTTCTAGCTTTGTCGAAATTATGTATAAGTTGATCGGCTGTCGTCTGACTCTTATCTTCCGCCATTTTACGGCTTACTTTCTGCAACTGGTCGAATGATGTTTTAAGCGGCGTCGGAATCTTCTCCCGCGCATACACCTCATCCAGCATTTCCACCACTTCTTCATAGCGCCCAAGCTGGAACAGCAAAGTCAAATGAATATGTAAGTATTGCAAATAATCCTTATCTTTGGCTGCAAGCAGCTGCAAAGACATCTCTTCTGCCTCTTCATGCCTGCCCAGCTCCATCAGGCAGATCAGCCGCCCAGTCAAAATTTCCGGCTGACGATAGCCATAATCCAAAAGCTGCTCAAACTTATCTATCGCGTCCGTATAATTCTTCTCCTGGAGCTCCTTCATCCCTTCCTGCTCCAGCCGTGTCTTCAAACCCGGGAACAGGACTACATTATTCTCTTTATCCATCGGCAACATCCTTATTAGATTTTCAGTTAGAGACCTGGTAACAGCTATACCCTTAAATTTAACAAAGAAAACGCAGAATGCAAACTTTTAGATGGAAAAAAGCTGTGAATCCGTCTATTCACAGCCTCAATAAAGTCCCCGCTACTTTTTTGGCATATCCTCAGGTCCCCGCCTTCTGAAAGGAATGACGTTTTCCATGCTAGGAGCCAATTCTTCTTCATCTTCTTCATCCAAAAAATCAAGCAGCCGCTGCTGCATATCGCCCATTTCCGATGTCAGCGTTTTTTCTTCGTGATTCAATGCGTAGATATCCCGCTTGATCTGAAGATAAAATTCCTTCAACGGCTTATCCGTATACTGGCTGAGTAGCCTATCGGATAACGTATATTCCTCCTGCAGCTCCAAATCATAGATTCGAACCATGAAATATTTCCCGAAAGGAATAGATCCAATGAATCGATAACGTTTCGTCTCATCTAAATACATAGGCCACCTCCAAGAAAAGTGTAGCATGTCCCGAGAGCGAGAATGCATATTCTCCCCATAATATACAGAAAACTTACATTTAGTCGTTGAAGCCCGATTTTCGGTATCTCATTTTACAAGTTATACATCTGTCACCCAACATCCTGGTACCCTTATTGCCGAGCCATAATTCCGCCACTCTTATTGATTGGTCGCCTTGTCTCCCAAAACACACCATGAATAAGCTCACTCATCTGGCTCCCCTGCTTCATGGAAGGACGGCAAAGGAACGGACCGGAAATCCTGACGCTTTTCCCGCTTTCGGTACGATATTAAAGATGAAAGCTCCTTTAGCTGGCAGCTGATCCAGATTAGTCAGCAATTCCACTTGATAAGAATCCCGCTCCAGCACATAATACTCGCCAACCAAAGCGCCGTTCTTTTGGAAATCGACTGCTGCATCCGTATCAAACGTCTCGTGCCCTACCGCCTTGATATGCCGCTCTTCATATAGGAACTTCAGTCCTTCCAATGACCAGCCTGGGGAATGGCTGTTACCATCGTCGTCTTTGTTATCCATCTGCTCTTGATTTGGCCAGCGCTTGCTCCAGTCAGTCCGCAATGCCACAAATGTACCTGGCTCGATTTTGCCGTGTTCCTCCTCGAAAGCAAGGATATCTGCCACAGACAGTGCGTAATCATGATTGGCAGCCGCTTCGTTTGATTTATCAATCACGACGAGCGGCAGTACCAATTCTTTTAACTCGAGCTCTTCCAAATACCTTGTATCCCGCACAAAGTGGATCGGGGCATCCAGATGTGTTCCGTATTGCCCCGGGAAGGTAAAGCTCTGGGCGAAGAAGCCGTCATCATGGGAGAACAATGTTTCGAACTTCGCCGGGGAAAAAGCTGAGAAATACGGCGAATCCGGCCCGAAGGTATGGGTAAGATCCACCCATTTTTTCTCTCTCAATACTTCCAATGCTTTGCTTAACTCGTTTGACATAAACGATCACCTCAAATAAATAGTTTGGAAGAACGCAAAAAAACCTCTTCTAAATAAGAAGGGGTTCGCTACTTTTATGTAGTCCGATTCTTATCTAGTCTGGAATTAGCACAGTACATACAGTCTGTTGCTGAAGCTTCATAGGGCCAGTCCCTCCGCCTCTCTGGATAAGAGAATATTCTGTTAAATTCTATATTATTCTAAGTAATATGATTGGTCAACCCAATTGTTCCCCCTTAAGGTGCATTAGCAAATGCCGCGTAAACGAATACTAGCGCCCAGAATCCTATGAAATAATAAAGCAGAGCCAAAGTGACATGCGATAAAGCTAGAACAACTTTACTGCTGGTTTCATAGGCAAAAAAAGCTGTAAAAAATCCTATTATAGGAAACCAATTATTACCATTATGGTCATACCTATTTTTGCAATTAGATCTCCAGCTAAAGGGGTGCTCGATATTAATAATGGAAAAACAATCAATGCGATAAAACCTAATATGAACACAACTAATAGAGTCAACGAAATGCGCTCAAGTTTGAAATAATGCATAGAAAAACCCTTTCATTTTAATCATCCAGTATACAGTAACAAAAAAGAGATTAAGTTCTATCGCAATATAACTCATTCAAAAATCACGCTGCATGTTTTTCCAATCACGTAAAATAAGCATCCTGCTTTTAGCGGCAAGATGCTTATACACACCTTTATTTTATACAAGGCTTTACCCCATATAAACACTGTCACACGTGCCAGCCTGCGGCTCATAAAAGCAATGATCCTTAAACTGACCTGAAAAAGGCTGGCCATACCATGTCGGAGGGCATGGTGCATACGGATTAAAATACCAAAGTGCGTACGAAGCAGGTTGTTGTCTCCAAAATTTCAAATTCCTTTCTGCCAATCTTCTTTCCTGTTCACGTGCTCGTTGATAAAAAACATTTCCTTTTTGAACAGCCTCAAAGGAGTAATTCCCGCCCTGTACATGAAAGATGACATCATCGATCGTTCTCAGATCTGCAAAATCCAAACAGTCCGCTACAGCACGGTTTACAATGACATTCCCTACAAACAGCATTCCAAGCTGCCCTTCCCCTTCAGCTTCCGCCCGCATCATTCTTGCCATCAAGTCAACATCTGAACTATTGTATCGGACTCTCGCCATATGATCACCCCACTCACAGTATGAAAAAGCTCCCCTTGTTGTTAGTATATTATTGAAGGGCTTAGACTTATGTCAGTTACATTCACCAATCCCTACCTTCATACTCCATGGAAAAGTCACTTCCCATTAGCAGTAAAATACGCTTCCAGCCAGGTGTCAGCCATCAAGCGATTGCCGTCGTTGGTCATATGTACACCATCCGTTGTCAGATTCGTTTTCGTCGTTTGCAAAAAAGCTGTATGAGTTTGCACGAGTATCGCATCATACTTGTCAGCTAGTTCCCGGACGATCTCTACATAAGGAATCAGCATCTGATTTCCTTTTGAATCTTTATTTTCTTCTATGATTGTCGGTTCCATGAGGAAGAGCGCAGCTTTGGTTCGTTTTGTTTCGAACAGGAGCTTATCATAGATTTCCCTGAAGGCATCCGGATAAACCTGCTGCATCTGCGGCTGATCCAATTGCCGCCACACGTCATTGATTCCGATGGAAATCGACACTAAGTCAGGAGCTATCGAAAGCACATCTTCTTCCCACCTATCGGCCAAATCGGTGACACGGTTGCCTCCCACTCCCTTATTTATAATTTCCACTTCTTTTCTCTGAGCAAATTCATCTTCAATCATTTTCACATAACCGTCACCGATATCCCGATGATCCTCGAATCTTCCGCATTCCGTGATGCTGTCTCCGATAAAAACCCATTTTTCACGCATCTAGAGTCCCCCCATTATTAATTGTTTCACTGCCTTCTCACCTGTTCTTTTATCCATTCCGTCGGGCTGCACCCTGTTTGTTTCTTGAAAATATTACTGAAATATTGCGGGTTATTTCCGTATCCTAATTTTTCAGCTAGTTCAAAAACCTTGATATCTTTCTGTTTACCGATGATTTCCACTGCTTTATCAATCTTACGTTTCACCACATAAGCAGAAAATTTCTCCCCGACTTCCTTTTTGAATAATTTTCCTAAGTAATCGGTGTTCATATATAACACTTCACTTGCAATCCATTGCAAAGACAAGCTTGGATTTTCAATATTATCCTTTATCGCAGCAATCATCTTATTAACAACAGACGAGTAGTTAGTCATTTCGCCCGTCTGGTCGGCTGCCATATTGGCTTGTTGTTTATTTTCTTCCGCCAGTTCTTGTACTACTTCCGATAACGCTTCATGAATGTCTTCTTCACTTGATGGTTTGAGCAGATAATGCTTCACTCCGAATCGCATTGCCTTTTGTGCATATTCGAATTCATTGTAGCCAGATAGAAGTATCCATTTGATTAGCGGAGAGACTTTTCTCCCTTGTTCAATCAAACCCATCCCATCCAGCCCGGGCATGGTAATGTCTGTAATGACGATGTCAGGCGCATGCTTCTTGATGAATTCCAAGGCTTCGAGCCCATTTTCGGCAATGCCATGCAAGACGGTTCCTTGCTGCTCCCATTCCACGATAGAAGATATTCCCTCAAGCAGCATCGGCTCATCATCTACCAGCAGAACTTTGAACAATATCAGTCCCTCCTTCAAAAGGAATCATCAGCATTACCTTCGTTCCAGCTGCTGGTTCACTTATCACTCGAATGCCGTATGCCGGACCGAATAATATTTTCAATCGATTATCGATATTCCGAATCCCCAAGCCCGTGCCTTTTGGCCGATAATTCCCGCTTGATAATTTATTGATGAATTCCTGTTCCATCCCTGGTCCGTCATCAATCACCGAGATGATCGTGTTTTTTCCATCCTGCACCGCCTCGATGCTTATCGTGCACATTCCGACAATCTCCTGCACCCCATACTTAATCGCATTTTCCACCAAAGGCTGCAAGCTGAATTTGGGCACCTTGCAGGAAAGAAGATGATCAGGGATATCGATAAGAAAGCTCAATCGTTCCTGAAAACGGTAAGATTGGATCGTGATATAATGCTTCACTATTTCCAGTTCTTCCGCAAGCGGAATCAGGGCGTCCTTCGTTTCCAGGGAGGAACGTAAAATAAAACCGAGTGACGTAGTCATACGTGAGGTTTCCTGTACCTTGCCAAGTTTTGCCGACCAATTGATGGATTCCAATGTGTTATAGAGGAAATGAGGATTGATTTGTGCTTGGAGTGTTTTGAATTCAGCATCTTTGATCACTAACTGCTTCTTATAGTTCTCTTCAATCAGCGATAGGATCTGGTTCATCATTTTATTGAAGTTTTCATGCATTTGGCCTGCTTCGTCTTCAGAAAACAAGATATGACTCTCTTCCTTGAAGTCCTTGACTCCTCCTTTTTGCACTCTTTTCATCTTTCTATTCAATGCTTCGATCGGATTGGTGATTCCTTTGATAAAACGGATACCCAGAAACAATAACACCACAAATAATAGAAGATAGATGCTCAATACGGTTCTTTGTACCAAGGTCACAGCCTGGAATAATTGACTGTATGGAGAAGCTATCATATAAGTCCAATTCGTATAATCAGCAGAGGCGTACGTCACAAAGTATCGGTCGGCCTCATAATTCACAAGCTGATAGCCTTCTGTCCCCTTTGTACTGGCTATCAGGTAAGAATCCTTCTTCGTGATTTCCTGAGGGAAAATGATCTCCCTATTCGAATTGGCAATCAGCAGCCGCATCTCTTTTTGGTCCAAACTGTTTTCAAACGAAGAGACGATATCTGCCATATCGAATCGCACAACGATCATACCCAGCCTCTCAAAGGAAAGATCAGGGTAAGCATTCACTTCCCGAGCCACCACAAACGATTCACCCTGATCACCAGGAGCAAACCATGCTGCTTCTCCATCTCTTTGGTTCGTTTCTTGTTTATATTGCAGCAAACGCTCGTTGTCGATGGTAATCACACGATTTCCCGCACTATAGCCTCTATCAGCTGTGTCGTATACCTGGATGGAATCTACCGAATCTTCAAAGGCTCCCAAGTCGATGAGCCTTTTTTTAATGGTGGTTCCGATAAGGTATGCTTCATAAGCATCGTCGGTTTCCCTTAAATCGTATAAATAGGACTGCAAATAAGGATCCGTAGACAACCTATATGAGAACCCTTTCATTTTTTCGATTTCATTTTCTATCAAAGCTGATGATACCTTCAATGACTGCGCCGACTGACGGTGGATCTCATCATTGTAAGCAACAAGTGCATATTGCAAAAGGACCAATCCACCTATGCTGAATGATATGAGGACGAGGGAGAGTAAACAAAACAATTTATATTTCAATTTTAAATTAGAGAAAAAGTTTTTCAGTCTTCTCATGATGCCACTCCCCTCACAGCCAAGCTATTAAACTAAGCGACATGTATAGTTTTTAATTTCTATGGAATGGAAATAATATCCTCTTTGTTTTATGATTCATTGTCCAATTTATAAAAACAACATGCATTATTACCATAAACATCTTCCCTTTCGGCCTCGGATAAACGATATACCACTGTTTCCTCAAAGAGCTGGATAATATCCGGATAAGAAGCAGACTTCAAACATACCGGCCAGTCGCTGCCGAACATGACTCGTTTTGGACCAAAAACATCGAGAATGTGTTCTACATAAGGATAGATATCTGCCGTCTTCCAGCTGGCTCCGACTTTTTCGGGAACCAAGCCGGAAACCTTGCACATGATATTAGGATATTCCGCGATTTCACGCATATGACTTGCCCATGGCTCCATATGCCCTGGATCCATAGGAGGCTTCGCAATATGGTCAATGACACCATGCAGATGTGGGATATTCTTTAACAATTCGATGATTGCAGGTAAGTGTCTGGGGTTGGCTTGTAAATCAACCGGGAATGCATCGTCTGCACACTTGTTAAGGTTATGAAGAACTACACGCTGTAACAACCATCCCGAGGGCAGGTCTTGCAACATCGGTCGGATCCCAACAAAATGAGGATCCTCCTTAAACTCTGCCAATCGCTGCAAGGCATCAGATTCTCCCAATTCCACCCAACCGACAACACCGATCACTTCTTCTCGCTTATTAGCCATTTCCAAAAGAAAGCGATTTTCTTCCAAACTCGGCGACGCTTGCACAGCAATCGTTTTGTCTATTGTATGCGATTGGAGGATAGGCCCTAAATGATGAGGCAAGTAAGACCGACTTCTGCTGCCTGGACCTTGATCAGCTCCTTGAACTTTGTGCCAAAAATGCTGATGAGCATCTATAATCATTTATTTGCCCCTTCTCTGATCAGACATCCTAAAGACCAGACAAACACCATGACTCTCTTCATGGTGTTTGTTCATAAAAGCCGATGACCTATCCGATCAATAATGACTCCGCTCCATCTATATAGATTTCCGTCCCCGTAATATGACTGGATTCATCGGTGGCCAAGAACTTTACTAGATTCGCCACTTCCTCTGGTTTCCCTGAACGTTTATCCAATGGCTTGCTTCCTTCAGGGAATTCGACAGGTACTTTGATTTCGTCCAAATCCTGTGATCGTTTGATTGACTTGCTAAAATCCGTTTCTATTCCGCCAGGGCAGATGACATTCACTCGGATATGGTATTTCGAAAGCTCCAATGCTGCCATCTTAGAAAATGTTGCTTGTGCTGCCTTTGAAGTGGAATAAGCAGTGAAGCCGGCTTGGGAAAAGACTCTGTTTCCGCTGACCGAACTGGTAATGATGATGCTTCCGCCTTGTTTTTTCACATAAGGGATGGTTGCCTTCACAAGGAAAAACGTTCCGTTCAGGTTGATGTTGTGAACGTTTATCCAATTGTCAATGCTCATGGATTCAATGGATGCAGTCTGACCGACAATCCCGGCATTTGCAAACACCACATCGATTCTGCCCCACTGCTCCATCATTTTTTTAGCGGCCATTTCAACTTGATCATAATCAGAGATATCACAAGGGATGGTCATGACCTTGTACGCTTTCTCTTCCATCTCTTTTTTTACTTCAGTCAATTTCGTATCATTCACATCCAGCAAGCACACTCGAAAATCCGCACCAGCTAACTTAAGCGCAGCAGCCTTGCCGATTCCGGAAGCTCCGCCGGAAATGATGGCCGTTTTTTCCACCAAAACATCCTCCATTCCAATACTCGGTTTTATAGGTTGATCAATTCACTGATGTTGACGGCATTTCCCGACCTCAAAGAATGGTTTCCTGCGATGCCAGTCATGATGGACATTGCACCATCTATGTGAGTAGCTGCCCGATTAAACACGTCAGGCTCGGGCATACCAAATAAATCTTGCAGCATCACCGTATCGCCTCCGCCGTGGCCTCCTTTTGCCGCTTTCACTTCGACCTCATAAGGTGCATCGAACATAGGACTCACAACGATGGACAATTCTTCAAGCTGGCCTTCCTCGGCTTTTTCACCACCGGAGTTCACATAGGACTTCTCTATGATCCGCGCATCGATTCTGCCTTTGGTACCATTAAAAGAAACGATAAAACCTTCCCATGGCAAGTAAGCATTCAAGCTGTAAGTCAGGATAGCTTTATTTTTATAATTCACCAGCACTCCCAAAGTATCCTCGATACTTATGCCATCCCCGAAAACACTTTGATCTCTTTGATAGCCATCTTCTTTTTCCGCATCCAGGTACATAGCTTTCAAGTGTGGATTTCCCTCCAAATCGAGGGCGAAATGGTCGCGCTTTGCCTGTTCACTTTGATAAGCACGCTGGTAAAATGTCGTTTCTCCTCTTTGTTCTGCGTTTTCCCTCCCATAAAAAAGCAAATCACCTGACGCATATACTCGCTGGGGCGTCGTATCCAGCCAGAAGTTCACCAAGTCAAAGTGATGCGTGGACTTATGCACGAGTAAGCCGCCGCTATTTCGTTTATCTCGATGCCATCTGCGGAAATAGTCCGCTCCGTGCTTTGTGTCCAGGGCCCATTCAAAATGCACAGCGTTCACTTTTCCGATTACACCTGAACCGATCAATTCCTTTATCTTTGTATTATGCGGGGCATATCGATAATTGAATGTAACCCGGACTTCCTTTCCCGTCCTTTGAATAGCATCCAGGATTTCCTGACACTTCACTTCATCCGTTGTCATTGGTTTCTCTGTAATCACATCACAGCCGAGCTCCAACGCCCTGATGATATAGGTATGATGCGTTCTGTCGATTGTCGTGACAATGACAATATCCGGCTTTTCCTTTTGAATCATCAAATCAAAGTCTGCCGCCTGGTATGTTGGTATGGCAGGGTGCTGATACTTTTCCTTCAGCAGCTGATTGGCATAACCCATCCTTGTTTGGTTAATGTCACAAAAAGCAGCAAGTGTACAGGTGTCCTTGAAATCCCTTGCCATTGCCCCATAATAAAATTCCGCCCGGCCGCCTGTTCCGACTAGCGCATATTTTTTCATAAAGCAAACCTCCCTTTCGTTTTTAATTCGTGGGGACTGATTTGATTTCCTTGGCCTGAAGTTTTGCTGATTTTTTCTCTATTCTCTCAAATGCTTTAATAGCCGGCATCATCACAATCAAAGCTAGGATACTGAAGCTGAAAAACAATGCCAACCCTTGAAAATACCATAAAATAGAACCTACTCCTATGGTTCCGATTAACATGAGCATGGTTTGACTCGGATTCAGCATCATGATAAAGAAAGCTCGTTTCACGATTTGGAAGGGCTTCATTTCATAATGAACAAGCATCGGGAACGCGTACAAACTCGCCGAAAACGCTATGGAAGTGATAATAAGAAATGGAATCGTGAAGTACAAGGCGGCGTCCGCCGCAGAAATCAAGAATAGGAAGTCCAAATAAAGGATATATCCTAACAAAACGAAGATATATCCCAGCTTGTTGCTGTTTATGAATTCCTTTTTATACCTTTCCAAGAAGGTTCCAAAGATTGGGATGTCCGTTTTTCCTTGCAGCCATTGGTGAATGATAGCCATCAGGGCGGTGGTGGCAGGGAATACCCCGAATATCACCAGCCCCGGCAACAGGAAAATAAGCCAAAGAACGTTGACATACGCCATTCTGGTGATCCATTCCAGCCCTTTATTGATAGCAGCCATAAATATGTCTCCTTTCTAAAAATCTATCCTTTCAGCCCAGTCGTGCTGATTCCTTCCACCACATAACGCTGGAAGATGAAGAAAATAACAAACACCGGTACAAGCGTGACAATCGACATGGCGAACATCGCGCCCCAGTTCGAGACTGTTTCGTTACTCAAAAACATATTCAGCGCCATCGAGACAGTATATTTTTCAGGACTGTTCAAATATAAAACCGGTCCGAGCAAATTATCCCAAGTCCAATAGAAAGTAAAAATCGCTGTTGTCGCCAAGGCTGGGACGATGAGCGGCAGAATCACCTTATAAAAAACCTGGAACGTATTGGCCCCATCAATTGTCGCTGCCTCATCCAGCTCCCTTGGTATCGTTCGGATGAATTGGACGAGCAAGAAGATGAAAAATGGATGTCCAAAAAAGGCTGGGACGACTAAAGGCTTCAAGGAATTCAGCCAGCCAAGCTCAGAGAAAATGATATACTGCGGAATCATGACTACCTCATACGGCAGCATCAAAGTGATGAGCATGATCATGAACCAAAATCCTCGACCGACGAACTTCAGCCGGGCAAAGCCGAATGCAATCAAGGAACAGGAAATCAAGTGACCGAGCAGCATCCAAATGACGAAAATCACCGTATTCTTGATGAACGTCCCGAATCCATATCCGCCAAAGCCTTCCCATCCTTGCGCATAATTCAATAAGGTGAAAGGATTGGGAATGAGCGAGCCTGCTGTAACAAAAATATCGCCACTTTCCTTGAACGAGCTGACGAACAGCCAAATGACCGGATAAAGCAATAGAATGGCAAAGCCGCCGACAAGAATATGGTAGAGATAATATTGAGGTCTTTTTTTAGTCATTCTACTTCCCCTCCGACTCATAGTGCACCCAATACTTGGACGTCCAGAAGATGATTCCTGTCAAAACAGCTACAATAAGCAGCATGACCCATGCCATAGCGGATGCATATCCCATATTGAAGTACTCAAATCCTTGCTTGAACAAGTACAGGGAGTATAGAAGCGTACCATCCAGCGGACCGCCAGTCCCTTTGGATATGATGAAAGCAGGTACAAAGGTCATAAAAGCAGAAATCGTCTGCATGATGATATTGAACAATAAAACGGGGCTCAGCATCGGCAATGTGATGCGGAAGAATTTCTGGAAGAAGTTCGCACCATCCACACTGGCCGCTTCATAAAAACTGAATGGAATGGATTTCAATCCAGCCAGGAAAATCAGCATAGAAGATCCAAACTGCCAGATGGATAAGAAAATCAGCATCCATAATGCTGCTGTCGGTTCACCAAACCAGCGAATCGCATCCAGCCCGACACTTTTCAGCGCTAAGTTCACGATACCATCATCACCGAAAATATTCCGCCACATGATCGCAACTGCAACACTGCCGCCAATGAGCGAGGGCAGATAATACAGCGTCCGATACCAGCCGACAGCTCGTGATCCCGCATTCAGCAGCATGGCCACGAGCAAAGCAAATGCCAGCCTAAGCGGTACGCCTCCCAATACGTAAATGAAAGTAACCTTCAGTGATTGAAGATAGCGCGGATCTTCAGTGAACATTTTGATATAGTTTTCAAACCCGATCCATTTAGGTGAATCGAATAATCCGTAACTGGTAAACGAGAAATATAAAGAAGCTAGCATCGGTACGATCGTAAAGGCTAAAAAGCCGATAATGAACGGACCAATGAAAAAGTATCCCCATAAATTGCTCCTTAAACGTGCGTTCACAGACTTCACTCCTCTCTTTATGCAGGTGTAATCAAGACGACAGCTGAATCAGCTGTCGTCTTGGTCACACCCTCCCTATTGTCCAAGCATGCCTTCCGCTTGGCTTCGGAAACTTTTCGCGGCTTCCTCAGGCGAAAGCTGGCCATAGCTGATTTGTTCGGCTAATGTATCCAGCAATTCGATGACTTCCCCTGCACCTGCTGGATCTGGAGCGCCCATTGGCGAGCTGTTTGTTTCCGCCCATTCCACATATTCAAAGACCTGCTGCTGTGCCTCGGAAACTTCATTTTTCAAAGCATCTTTCACTTCAGAAGATCCAGGTACACCACGGTCACCAAGAATCAATTTATTCGCTTCGACATCATTCATGAAGAAATCCAGGAAATCAGCAGCAGCTTCTTTATGCTTCGAGTTTTGTGATACAGAGAAGAACATACTTGGCTTCAAGTAAAGCCCATCAGATGTTCCCGGCCCAGGCATCGGCGCAATCTCCAGCGGTTTCTCCGCTACCTGCTTCAATCCCACGAACTGATTCGACCATTGGAAAATACCGATACCTTCTCCTTTGACAACCGGATCATCCTCAATACCTGTCACTTGAGCAAGCACATCAGGTGTCGGAGTCGCTCCTTTTTCCACTTGTCCTGCCACCATTCCAAAGAAATCCACGAATAACTGATCATCTTTATAACCCAATCCGCTGCCATCTTCCGCATACAAACGGGAGCCATTGGAACGGAGATAATAGTCAAAAAAGACATCCGGCTTCAAATGGGTATCAAAATAAACGCCTTCTGCAGCGGCTTTGTCAGACATGCTCTGATAATCATCCCATGTCCACCCTTCTGGAATTTCACTACCAAGACCTAACTCCTCCAGCAATTCTGGATTGTAGTGGAATCCGACCGCGTTCACCCCAGTATTCATTCCATAAATACCATCATTTATCTTTCCGCCATTGACATAATCCTCTGTCATATTGCTCGTGTCGATCTGTTCTCCTAGAAACGGCGTCAAATCCGCCAATTTATTCCCTTGGGCATATTGCGCCAAATAGGAAACATCCATCTGCACGATATCCGGCAACTCATTTGCAGCCGCTTGCGGCGAAAGCTTCTGCCAATAATCATCCCAGCTCGCATACTCCGCCTCAATTTGTACATCCGGATTCTGTTCCTCGTACATCTCAATAACCTTCGTCGTATAATCATTTCGCGGCTGATCGCCCCACCAAGCAATCCGCAGTTTCACCTTACCGTCATCCGAACCAGAACTGCTACCCTCACTGCTGCAACCAGCAAGCAATAAAACCAAAATCATTCCAAAAATAAACAGAAGCGATTTTCTTTTCATATCCAATCCCCCCAGGCTTAATGTAAGCGATTACATTTAGATTTTACCAAAAGGATGGGAATGGAGGGTATATAGAAAACAGGGGTAAATGTTTAAAAAGGAGAGGTAAATCAAACAAAATAAAATTACGTTGCAGATACTCCAATACAGAAATTCATCACTTTGGAGTATATAATAATTCATGTTCTAGCCAAAACCCATATATACTTCTAAAACATACATAACAGGCGGAGTAGATACTACAATCGATTCCACGTATATGGCCCCCCCAGAATATATATTACTGAATTAAGAGAGGGAAAGTTTTCAATCCCTTGAATTTCGGCATCTGACCCTCTTTGTCAATGCGCCTGTCTTTAAGGTTATGTCAGGGTATCGGAGTTGTATTGTTTCCTTGTAGAATCATAACAATCCATATTGCTGCCATTAATAGACTCTAAAGCTTTTATTTCATTTCAAGTTATTTAGTGAATTTATAGTTCCAGTAAGTTACAATAAGTCTGAAATACTATTAATTTCCAATCTAGGGGGGTATATTTATGGAAGAGTTTGCGGACAAAATAAAAGCATTATCTAAAAGAGTTTCAAATATTGTTGATACCATAGAAACGGAAGAGGCCACTAAAACTAGTATTATCATGCCTTTTTTTCAATTATTAGGATACGATGTCTTTAATCCGAATGAATTTTTACCCGAATTTACTGCCGATGTTGGAATTAAAAAAGGCGAAAAAGTAGATTACGCAATTATGAAAGATAGTTTACCGTTAATACTTATAGAGGCGAAGCCAGTAACACAGGATTTAGGGAGACATGATTCCCAGCTATTTAGATATTTTGGCACTACGAGCGCTAAATTCGCCATACTAACTAATGGAAAAGAATATAAGTTTTATACTGATTTAGATGAGACTAATAAAATGGATCAGAAACCATTCTTTATTTTTGATTTATTCGATATAAAAGAGAGTAAAATTACGGAATTACATAAGTTTGCTAAAAGTAACTTCGACGTTGATGACATTCTTAATACTGCTTCTGAGTTAAGATATACAAATGAAATTAAAGAGCTACTTTCTAAAGAGATTAAGTCACCATCTGATGAATTTATTCATTTCTTTCTGAAAGATATTTATCCAGGTAAAAAAACTAGAAATGTTCTTGATAGCTTTAAAGGTGTAGTAGCTAAATCCGTTAATCAGTTTATAAATGAAAAAGTTAATGACAAGCTTCAAGCTGCTTTAAATAATACAAGCGTTCAAGCAGATGCTGCTGCTACAAAAGAGGAAATTAATATCTCAGCAGACATTAAAGAGGAAAGCGGAGAACAGCCCATTGTAACGACTGAGGAAGAAATTGAAGGTTATGTACATGTTAAAATGGTACTTAATTCAGTTATTGAACCTGAAAGAGTATTTTATCGCGATAATAAGAGCTACTTTAATATCCTAATTGACGACAACATTCGTAAATGGGTTTGTAGATTAGGGTTGAATGGTTCCAATAAATGGATACAACTTAATGATGATGCTAAGACCATTATTAAAATCAACCACGTCCAAGAAATAAACAAGCATGTTGAAGAAATTAGAGCTGTTGCAGACAAGTTTATTCATTAATTAATTTAAGTAGCTGGGTAATTCTCAGCTACTTGTTTTTTTATTTATTAAGTTTAGAGACATTTAGATTAAGTCACTATTTTAAAGCACAACAAATAGCACGAACACAGCTTAAGAAAGTCAGACTATGATTCAATGTTCGATAAGAAGCAGGAAAATGGGGACATAAAACGCTAAGCCACTGAAAAAATATCTATGTTTAAATAAAGCGGAAGGCAACTTACTACATATAGGCGCCTTCCGCTTTTCGCTTTCTATTAGATTGATATTTACTACCGGATTTCTTGAAAGCCAACAGTTTTTCAGCAACCTCCTAAAATCCCCCCTTTTCTTCCCCATCCCTATAAAAATTCCCTACTGCCCCGTTGGGTTTAGCAAAAGAAAAAACGCCAAAACCTCTATAATAAAAGGTTTTTAGCGCTTTTCTCATTAGCGTCCCAGGAGAGATTCGAACTCCCGACCCACAGCTTAGAAGGCTGTTGCTCTATCCAGCTGAGCTACTGGGACATGGAGCGGGTGAAGGGAATCGAACCCTCGACATCAGCTTGGAAGGCTGAGGTTTTACCACTAAACTACACCCGCGTGTTGCTTTTATGTATGTCGTCCTCTCTTAAGGACAAGATTTATTCTACATGATATTCAAAGTATAGTCAACAGTTTTTTTGAAATTAATAAATTGCTCCGGTTTCCCGGAGCAATCGTATTAATAATACGGGCGAATCATCAAGTAGACGATGACGCCTGTCAGGCTGACATACAGCCACAGCGGCATTGTCCAGCGGGCAATCTTGCGGTGACGGGGCACGTCCATGTTCCAGGCGCGGGTGATCGATGCTAGGGCCAGCGGTACGATGACTGCTGCGAGCACGATGTGCGTGATCAGGATAAAGAAATAGATCGGACGGATGATGCCTTCGCCTCCGAATGATGTATCTCCTGCAAGATAGTGATAAGATACATAGGAGATCAAGAATAACGTTGTTGTGACAAAAGCTGAATAGATAAAGCGCTTATGCCAGATGATATTCTTCTTCATGATGAAAATCAGGGCCAACAGCAAGAATATGAACGTAAAACTGTTGAAGATTGCGTTCAGCATTGGCAGGATGTGTACGTCGAATAGATCGAAACCTTCGACAGGCGGTAAGCCGCTCAGTACGACAACCAATCCATCGATGATGATGGTAAGCCAAATAACAAGCGGTCGATAATTGCGTTTTTTATGATTTGGTTTATAACCGAAATCGGCTTCATTCATACAGAATCACCTCAATTCATTCAAACACTAGTATAACGTAAAATTAAGATGCTCCGGCAAGAAAAACGTTACAATTTTTTGTCCGGGCTTACTTGAATGAAACGGATTTCTCCAATTCCGGCATTTCTTTGCCATCCAGCGTATAATAACGGACCGTCGCAATGCTGTCTTCGTAGGACAGGATAGAATATGTCGGATGCGGCGACTGTTTCGGCAGACGGATGCTGCCTGGGTTGATATACAGCCTGCCATCGATCACATCTGCTCTTGCCACATGCGAATGACCGTAGCAGATGACTTTGGCGTCTCTTTCTTTTGCCAGCTTTTCCAACGGACGCAGACTCGATTTCACCCCATACAGATGACCATGTGTAATGAGGATTGGCAGCTCGGCAATTGTAAGCTCTTCTATGTCCGGATAGTCTCTGTCATAATCGCAGTTTCCGGCAACCCGATAGTAATCGTCCATTTCGTGAGCATCGAATGGCAGTTCGGAATCGCCGCAATGTATCCTCGCTATCACATCATCTTCATGACGCTGTTTCAGCATAGCTACTTCTTCTGTTAACCCATGGCTGTCACTCATTATCAGTATTTTCATCCGTATCCCTCACTTTGCCTGATCATTCAGCCATTTTTCCAGATTGACCATCGCCTGCTTCCGGTGGCTGATTTGGTTCTTCTCTTCCGGTTTTAGTTCTGCCATTGTTTTCTCGTAGCCATTCGGCTGAAAAACAGGATCATAGCCAAAGCCATATTCGCCGCGCGGCGCTTTGGTAATGGCACCTTCCACATGTCCTCTGGCATAGAATGTTTCTTTACCGGGCTGGGAAACAGCCAACACACATACAAAGCGGGCACTACGCTTTCCTTCCGGCACATCCTGCAGCTCTTTTAGCACTTTATCCATATTCGCCTGGTCACTTTTAGCTTCACCGGCATAACGGGCTGAGTAGACGCCTGGGCGACCATCAAGTGCATCGATTTCCAACCCGGAATCATCCGCAAGTACAGGAACCTGCAAGTGGCCTGCCATTGTTTCTGCCTTCAGTGCAGCATTTTCCTCGAATGTCGTTCCTGTTTCTTCGATATCATCGAACTGCTCTGCCAAGTCGTCGAGACCATAAGCTGTTATATCATAGTCTGCGAAAAAGGCTTTGAATTCTTTTAGTTTTCCAGCATTTTTTGTTGCAATGATGATTTTGTCCATAACTAGTCCCTCCAATAGAACTTCTGTGTATCTTGTACCCTTGTTGGCACTTGTTTGATGTATGTAATAGAAAAGGCAAGCCCTTCTTCAGTATAGCTTGCCTTTTCTCGTAATTCAAAAATCAGCTGAAAAAACGGGCTTCAACAAAATGCAAATTCATGTTTGTCGCCACTCTTGCACCTTCAGCCGCTGCCAGCAAAAGCGACGATGGAGCTTGATTGACGTATTCACCCGCTGCATAGACATGAGGAATGCTCGTTTGTCCGGATGCTTCCGTGATTAGTTTTCCTTCTTCATCAAACATGCATCCCAAATCGGCTGCGAAACTGTCTTTGCGAACAAACTGCGGAATGACGAAGCCGCCTGACCGTTTTATTCGCTTCTCATTTTCAAAGACGACTTCCTGCAACATACCATTTTCTCCGATAAGCTCTGTGACCCTTGCTTGTTCGATGCGTACTCCATGCTTTTCGAATAAAGAAATTGTATCGCCAGCAAGTTTATTTCCATTAGAGGCTATGACAAGATCTCCAGTCCAGTTAAGCAGCGTTTTTCCCATATGAAGAATACCAGCCTCGGTTTCAGCGAACAGAATCAGCGGCTCATCTTTGCGTTCATAGCCATCGCAATAAGGGCAGGAGAAAATACTCTTTCCATAGAAAGATCCTATGGAAGGGACTCTGGGAAATGATTCCCGGATACCAGTTGCCAGCAAGACCTTCTCTGCAAGATAAGGGTGATTATTTGTGCCGACTTGGAAGTTTGCTGTTATCATTTGCTTCATGATACTTGTCACTTCTGCAGAAACAAAAGTGACATTCGGATATTTTGCCAGATCATGTCTAGCTTCTTCCCTGAATTGCGCTGGAGTAATGCCATCTCTTGTTAAGAATCCATGTGATTCCTGCGTCACTCGATTTCGGTTTGTATTATTATCGAAAACAACTACACTCTTTCTCGCTCTAGCAAGTTGAAGAGCCGCACTCATCCCTGCTGCACCGCCGCCAACTATGGCACAATCCCATTTTTCCACTGCTAACGCTCCTTTACGGATTTAATAGACTCGCAATATCCATAATTGTACGAAAGAAAAAACAGCTTTTTATTCGCCGTTTTTACCTTCCAGCAAAGAAGCTATGGTTGTCTGACGAAGCTCCTTCTCCATTTGCTCTTCCGCTTTTTCCATTACACGTTTCACCATACAAGCCGGCTCGTCGTGCAAGCTGCATTCAAAGATGGAGGCTTTCCCCTCTATCGCTTGAATGATATCGAAAAAGGAGAGCTGCTGCCATCCGTTTCTGAGCCTATATCCGCCATTTGCTCCCGAAGAAGAGGTGATCAGACCTTCTTTTACCAGCTTCGTGAGAATCTTGGACAAATACGTCGGAGAAACCTGCTGGTGATCAGCAAGCTGCTGCACCCCAATTGGCTGTTGATCTGCTCTTTCAGTGGCTAAATAGAGCATTGTATGCAGAGCGTAGTTCGTCGCTTTGGTGAATTTCATTTGCCGCACTCCAATCATAGACTTTACGTATCTATAATAACTGCGTAAACTTCACCTGTCAACGCAGGTGATCAGCGATGCCCTTGTTTCCTTGCCTGGATATAGCCATAATAAACACAGGTTCGGTTCTTATCGAGATCTCGCATTTCGAAGCCGCATTTTTCATAAAAACCAAAATTACCTGTCGCACTATGTGCAAACCAGTCCCCATGCTGCGGCTTCACACATTTCCACCGACCATTTCATCTTTGTCATAAACAGTGAAAGCCCACGTGCCATTTTCGAAGATCAGCCGGGATTTCTCCCGTTGCCAAGACGGTATTGCCCCAGCCCAGCCAGCTTCTTGAAACAAAAGCTCCGGCGGCACATCTTCTGTCCTTTCCCTGATGATCAGTTCGTTAAAATAAGTATACGTAGATTCACCTCACCTGAGTGAATTCGCTGAAACGCCCCATTTCCCCTGCATGATAAAAGCCCGGTCACATGACCGGGCCTGCTGCTATTAAAGTTTTTCAGCTGGGACATATTGTTCTCTTGTCACAGGTTCTGCATATGCCTCCCCATGCTCGTTGAACACTTCTTCCACACCTTCGACTTTAACGGAGACAGCTTCGACTTCTTCAAGCTCTGTTAAGCTCATGACAAGTGTTTCCATCAGCTGATCTGTGATGGCAGCTTCATCGACATTACTCAATACTTCCTTGTTGAATTCCAGGTTGAGTACGCCATCTTTCAAGGTCGGCTCGGAAGCAAGGGCGGAGCCTGTATTGAAGACATTGGACAAGTTGCTGTCCATCGATGGTCCGTCAATCAGTGCATTGACGATTTCTTCATAGCCGTTCTCGGCATTGCTGTTCATTCGTTCTGTCACTGGTACTTCGTAAGGTGTGCCATCGACTGCTTCAGCCGGGAAGTAAAGTGTGACAGACTCGCTGTCAACGGTTGTGATGCCATTGTCCATCAAGTTGATGCCATCAGCACGGGAATAGCTTTTGCCGATAGGCGTGCCGTCAACCGGCATTTTCGCCAACTCTTGTCCTTCTACGCGTATGGCCACATTTTTCACATTCTCAAACTGTGTCAATGTGTACGTGATCGATTCAAGAATTTTCTTCTCACTGGCTGCATCATATTCATTAAATTCTTTCGAAAAGTCAACAATCAATGTACCATCTTCCTGGGCATCGATTCCATTGATGGTTGTTCCTGCTGGCAATACTGCTTGGAAACCGTTAGGAAGCATGTCCGTCACTGGACCGTCCTTTACGAGGTATTCCAACGTTTCTTTCGCCACTTCATTTGTCTGTGGCAGTTCGAATGTCATCGGTACGACCATTCCATTGGCATCCATCAGAAACAGCTGACGTTTTGCAGTAGCGGATTCGCCTTCTTTAGCACCCTCTTCAGGCTGTTCTTCCTCACCCTCTGCTGGTGCTTCTCCTTCGGCTGGTGCTTCCGCTGCGCCAGGCTCAAGCGCATTTTCCTCCAGCTCGTCCACATATGTTGTATCCTGCGGCACGTCCACTTCGTCGACAGCCTGTTCTCCTTTCAAGGAGCATCCGGCCAGTAAAATGGAAAGGCCTATTACGCTAGTGAAAAGACCTGCAATCTTTTTGTTCATACGCACTTCTTCCCCCTTGATGGTTTGTACTATCATGTATACGAGCCATCAAAGGTTTTAGACCATATTTATTCAAATAGACTGTTTGCTGCCGAGCTGGATCCTTCCGACTTCCTTAACTGGCCGCTGCAGCCACATATTCGCAATCTTCATGAAGAGATGCGTATCTCCTGATGCATAGAATTGATGAGAAACAGGACGATCTCCTTCATAAAGCTTGCGTTTAAATCCGAGAATTGCACTTACCTCACGAGCTGTCTCGTCACCAGAACTGATCACTTCCACCGATTCACCGATTACTTCTTCGATAACTGGTTTGATAATCGGGTAATGTGTGCAACCCAAAATGAGTGTGTCCATCTCTTTCCAGTCTTTTAAAGGTGTCAATGCGTCTTGGACAACCTGGCGGGCCAATGGACCAGAGACAACACCTTTTTCCACCATCGGAACGAATGTTGGACATGCGAGGCCTTCAATTTCGAGCTCACTATTGATATTTTTCAGCGCCTTACGGTACGCATGGCTGCGAATCGTGCCTTCTGTACCGAGTACCCCTATATGATTTGTCTTTGTTGTTTTGATTGCTGCACGAGCACCTGGCTCGATAACACCGACAACCGGTATATCAAGCTTCTGCTTCAGCTCTTCCAATGTGAAAGCCGTCGCTGTATTACAGGCGATGACGAGCATTTTGATGTTCTTTTCCAGGAGGAAATTCACCATGTCCCATGTAAATTCCACCACTTCTTCTTTCGGCCTTGGACCGTAAGGACAGCGTAGTGTATCCCCGACATAGATGAGGTTTTCCTTTGGCAGCTGACGCATCAGCTCCCTTGCAACGGTCAAGCCGCCTACTCCTGAATCAATGACACCAATCGGATAATCCACTTTTATCTCCTCTTTTTCTTCTCTGTTTTAGCCTCTAGCTGTTCGTAATCATTCATTTTACCGTGTAACTTATGTAAGAGCAACTGCAGCTGGTCGGCCTCCTCCGGAGAAAAAGTTTCCAGCAGCTCTTTCAGATAAGCTTGGCGCTTTTCGATCACTTCTGTGATGATATGCTCTCCTTTTTTCAGGATATGCACCCGGACGATGCGCCGGTCCTTCTCGTCACGTACACGTTTCACAAGTTCATTTTTCTCCAGTCTGTCGACAATATCGGTCGTCGTACTGATTGCGAGCCTGATTGTCTGGGAAAGCTCGCCGGTTGTCATATCCCCTTTGTCCGCCAGCCACTGCAACGCGACGAACTGCGGCGCCGTAATCGGGTACTGCAGGAGGATTTCACGTCCTTTTTGCTTGATGATTGCGGCAATATGTCGCAGCTCCTTCTCGATTGCTGCAATTCTTTCAGCTGTCAGTGTGTCTTGCACCATTCATTCCTCCTGCTATTTTTCCGTTAGTTTATTCCTGCGTAAATATTTTGCTAGTTGTTTCTTATATTGCATGGAGACCATGATATACAGCGTATCGCCCGCTTTGATGACCGTCTGCCCATTTGGTGAGATGATTTCACCGCTCCGCAGGATGGCATTGATCAAAGTCGTTTCGGGAAATTCAAGATCCTCCAGACGCTTTCCGGTTATCTCATTCAGTTCTGTTGGTTTATATTCTACCATCTCAAGATTGTTCCGTCCCATGCTGATCAATTCAAGCGTCTCGATTTCATTCGTTGTCGCAGGCTCCACCAATTTCAGCTTCGTTGCAAGCGTCGTGACCGTTGAACCTTGCAGTACAGTTGATAAGAGAACGACGAAGAAGACGGCATTGAAGATAAGCTGACTGTTTTCGATACCGGCAATGAGCGGGAAGAGCGCGAGTACGATTGGTACGGCACCTTTCAGACCTGCCCATGAAATGAACAGCTTTTCTTTTGCGGTATATTTGAAGCGGATCAAGGAAAGGAAGGTTGCCAGCGGCCGTGCCAGGAATATCAGCACTAGCGATAGTAAAAAGCCTTTGATCATAAGACTTGGTGTAAATAACTCCTTAGGGAAAACAAACAAGCCCAGCAAGACGAACATACATATTTGCATAAGCCAGCCGAAACCCTCGTTGAAACGGATGATCGAACGGCGATACGTAATTTCCGCATTTCCGATATACAGGGCGCTCACATAAACAGCCAATAATCCAGAAGCATGGATAACGGATGTCAACCCGTAGCTTATCAATGCGAATGCAAGCGCGAACAGCGGATAAAGGCCACTCGTATCCAGGTTGATTCGATTGATCGCTGTGACAGCAATGAAGCCGATGAGCAGCCCCATTGCCGCACCTGCTCCCATTTCCCAGATAAAGCTGCCGATCATGCTGACAACACTGGAGCCGTGACCGCTGATCAATTCGATACAAGTGATCGTCAAAAACATCGCCATCGGATCGTTCGTGCCGGATTCCGCTTCCAACGTCGCGGCAAGCTTTTCTTTGACATTTTGCCCCTTCAAAACAGAAAAGACCGCAGCGGCATCCGTCGAGCCGACGATCGATCCGATCAGAACAGATTCCAGCCACGTCAAATCGAAAATATAGTGAGCAGCAACAGCAACGATTGCTGCTGTCAGCAGCACCCCAATTGTTGCCATCGTGATCGCCGGAGCAAGCGCCGGCTTCATTGAGTGCCAGTTCGCATGCAGCCCCCCTTCAAACAGGATGACGATCAGCGCGAAAATCCCGACTGCTTCCGCTAAATGAACATTATCGAAATATACAAGACCAAAACCATCGCTGCCGACGATCATCCCGACCGCAATGAACAAGACGAGCGCCGGGACCCCGAGCCTCGTCGAAAACTTCGTCACCACTACACTTACAACGAGCAGCAGCGCGAAGAGAAAAATGAATTGATTGGTTATCATATAATCGTGCATGTAAATCCCCCTACAAGGTGTCGAGCAATATCTGACTTTTCTATCCTATCCTTAATGATACCGTTAAAAACGCATATCTGCATGTAATTCGTCCTCAAAAAATACTGAATACATAAAAAAACCGACACATCGAGGGTCGGCTATTTACAAGTATTCACTTGAACAAAGAACTGAATGTGTATGTACGAAACAATTCAAAGAAAGAGGAAACCGGTAATTCTTGATATGGTATCGCTTTACACCCATTGATGCTGACCATTATGCAATCCTTCACATCATCATACCGACTCACCACGGTATTTCCTTTTTTCATTGCCCACTTTTCAAAATCCGCCGGCGGAGAGCTTCCCAAATGTGACGCCTGAAAATCCGCAATGCTGCATTCTGCTGCACAATAGTGTGTAGCTACTTCTGTGAGCGTTAACTGATGCTTATCCGCGAACGGCGTCATGACAACAGCATCATCTTCATCAGCCATATAATATTCCCCTGCTTCAGTAACTTGAACAAAAGCTTCTCGAACACCCTGGTAAATCTGCTGCTGTAATTCCGGCAGCGAATCGATTACAGGAGCAACAGACGGACTTTTCACAATTTCCATGGAAAACCCTCCTTTTCTGTACAGTTTCGACAGAATCGGAGGGATACCTGCTTTGACAATTAAAAATCGGCTTTTCTAGGTGTATTAAAAATGAGTATGTGATCGATCAACCAATACTTCTTTAATAATATATGCCGTACTAGATTCATTAGCCCATATAGCCCATTCCAATCCAATTGCAAACCCAAGCGGTATAGATACCCACATCATTACAATAGCCATAACACGGAATTGCTCGGAGGGAAATTTAAGTGAGGTTATCAATCCAAATAAGAAACAAATAGCCACTGGAACTACGTACTTTTGATCGGTAGGATTCTCGGCTATCGTACCTGCAGCACAATAATCAGCAATGATATATGCAATAAAACCACTTATAACTGCATTCGTAAGAAATACCATCCGGTTTTTATCCACATTAGCCCTCCTTATAAAGCCTATGCCGAGCCGCTCTATCGTTTCTCCCCATTTGGTCATTACATACTTTTTTACCATATCCATAAAACTCTCCGTACAGTTTCGACAAAAACCAAAAAATACCTGAAAGCATCAAAAAACCGGCTTAAAAGCCGGTTTTCAACAGATGAGAAGACGTATGCAGTTATTCTCCTCCGCCGCCCCCTCCGCCATCCGAACCTCCACCATCATAGGAAGGGCTGCTTGGACCGGAATCATAAGACTGCGAACTCAGGTCGGTATCATGATATCGCTTATTATTGCCATCACTTTCAAAATCTGCGCCCATTAATGGTGTATGTATGGTCGGGTTTCCAGCACTCTCTTTATCCTTGGATTGTGAGTTATATTTTGATTGCGGATGACCTTGCTCTTCATCCCGCTTTTTCTTTCGGATGGCTATTAAGGCAATTACTATGGCTGCGATCAGTACTAGCATTACGCCTATAAAGATATTAGACGCTATACTATTGTCAATCGTTAATTCATTCATTAGAACTTCACCCCCTAAAACGAAAATAAGCGGTAGTTTCCAGCACATAAACTTTTCTTGTTTTTACAGAATAACATAGATTTATTTACTTTATTCCATTCAGATAAAATATGATATGTATCAGCATCAATTAAACCTACACTATTTAGTACAAAGATACTTGCCAAAGTGAACTTAATATAATCCAATACCCCCTATGTTTCCGATCGCCAACTGCCTTTTCTTGCTCATGAGAAAGATAATACATAATGGAGCGAAAAGCAGCAAAATGATGTAAAAAGATTTCATGAAATTAAACCACGTATACCAGACTTCCACAAATTCTAATTCGCGGATACTACTGATATATACCTCATTTTGACAGCCATAGTTATATGGATAATAATCAAATCCAAATAAATGGTAAAATCACGCGAAGACCTAGTGGTTAAAAGGAGCGAAATCATGAAAACAGAATTACGGAAAATGACTGTTTGATCAGTGTACATAGAAGAGTTTATTCCTGACTAAGCAAAGGACTTATCCGAGACCTTTCTTTTACCAACGGATTTAGCCTTGGATAATTCAAAACAATTGATGGTTAGTTTATTGCCTGACAAACAAGGAATCTGACTGTCAATCAGTGTTCAACATCTATTCCATCGAAGAGGAGAAAGATATAGGAGTGATCTGGTATAACATGCAGCCTGACAGTAAAAAAGTTTTTGTTTACCATATCCTAATCCATAAAGATTTCTAAAAAAAGGGGTATGCAATTTCTGTTCTTCAAAAGTTAGGATCGGATATGAAAGAGCAAGGAATCACTTCATTAGCCCTGAGTGTTTTTGGAAGTAATTCCAATACTTATTATCTATATAAAATGCTCTGATATAATACTGCATCTATTTCAATGGAGAAAACAATATAAGATCGAGTTGGGCTAAACAAGGACTTTGTAGTTCAGGTAGAGGATCAGAACGTACGGACAGGATTAATTTCTACGCATTTGTATACAAGGAGTTAAATGTAAAAGAGGATTAGTGTGTTATCAGCTTTTATCCCCGTAGTTGCTTTAGCATCTGTATCAATTTGGAATGAAATGAACAAAGAATTTGTAAAAGAAACAGGTCATAAAGAGAAAAAGGGATTGGGAGTAAAGGTATTAACGTTAATGTCATAGGCACCTTATTAACGCTAATTCTGACTATCTCACTTTTTTCAAAATCTCCAGTTTTAATACCTCATAAAATAGACTAACATTTGCTATGGTCTTTTTCTTTTTGGATTTATCCAATATGGTATGGATATCCATCTAAGAGTGTAAGATTGGTTCGTTTATTAGTCATAATAAGTTTCAGAACAGATGAGTAAAGCTAAAAAGCATTAATCCTTATGATTAATGCCCCTTAAGCTTAATTGTATTTACTTTTTTTACATAGCGGTGATACCGCCATCCACAATGAACTCAGAACCAGTTGAGTAGCTTGATTCGTCAGATGCTAAATAAAGAACTAGATTTGACACTTCCTCTGGTTGAGAAACACGCTTTAAAGGAATGTGTTTTGCAAATTCATCTACAGATGCTTTTGTATCTTCTTGGACGACCATAGGAGTTGCAATAACACCTGGATGTACTGAGTTAACACGAATACCATATTTTGAACATTCCATAGCTGCCGCTTTTGTCATGCCGCGAACTGCAAATTTTGTGTCTGTATAACCGATTGCACCGCCAACAATACCATTTATAGAAGAAATATTAATAATTGAACCAACACCAGCTTTTTGCATAGATGGAATGACTGCTTTCATACCTAAGAATACCGATACTTGGTTAATATCCACGATGCGACGATATTCTTCTTCTGTCGTTCCTAGGATGGACTTTGCCATTGTAATACCAGCATTGTTTACTAAAATATTGACTGGTCCAAACTTTTCTTCAGTCATTGCTACAACTGTTGCCCATTCTTCGGCAATAGTAACATTTTGCTTTATAAATAGGGAATTTTCACCTAGTTCATTCGCTAACGCGTAACCCTTTTCTTCATTTAAATCCGTTAATACAACATTTGCCCCTTCTGCTACAAAGCGTCTCGCATGCGCTGCACCCATTCCTTGAGCAGCTCCTGTGATGATAGCAACTTTACCTTTTAATCGAGCCATAAACGAAATCCTCCTTTTAATTTTATGTTCCATATTTTAGCTTGATCTAGAAATTTACTATTATATAAGTGTAAAAGCTTAAGGTGATAGCCTTTTACTAGCAGAAATCTTAGCTAGTAACTTTTTTTGAATTTCAATATAACTTGAAAGTTCATCTTCAGTTAGAATATTATATAACTCATTATAAATCTTATCACCAAGTGCTATAGATTCTTTTAAAGCTGCTATTCCTTTATCTGTTATTATCAGATAGACTGCTCTTTTATCACTTTTATCGTAAGTTCTTTGTATCAAATCAAGACTTACAAGCTTATTTGCTATTTTCGTAATACTACTTTTTGAATACCCTAATGATTCAGCTAAATCTGTATGTTTCACGGGTCCCCTGTTATTTATTTCCCTTAAAACAATAATTGTTGATATACCAATAGGATAAGAAAATTCGTTCGTAAATCGAACAATATTTTCATTAGTTATTTGCCCAATCATATGAACTAGATTAAAAATATTATTTGTATTACTCATTAATTCCCCTTCTTCTAACGTATTTGAATGGAACCGCCATCAGCCATAATAGTTTGCCCCGTAATATACTTTGAATCTTCAGAGGCTAAGAAAACAGCAACAGGACCGATATCAGTTTCTGGATCTCCCCAGCGTTTAAGTGGGATTTGACCTAAAGCAGCTTGATGCATTTCCGGATAAGCCTTTGCCCAAGCTTCAACCCCAGGAGTATTTGCCATAGGACTGATTATATTGACATTGATTCCAAATTCGCCCCATTCATTGGCAGCAACCTTTGAGATTGCACGAATGGCTTCTTTAGCTGCTGCATAAGCTGTTTGCGTCTTTTGCCCTGATAATCCTGCACCTGACGCGAAGTTAATTATATTTCCTTTTGTTTCTTTTAAATAAGGAAAAGCAGCTTGCATTAAATAAAGTGTGGGATAGAACCCTGTACCAAATGAGAAATCAATATCTTCTTGGGTTATATCTTCAAAGTTTGCTTGTCGTGAAGCATGTGCATTGTTTACCAGGACATCTATTTTTCCGAATTTTCCAACTATATCACTGACAATTTTCGGCAGTCTTTCGCGTTCTAATAAATCGGCTTTCATAAATATTGATTTTGGAGAAAACGATCGCAATTCAACTTCCAAAGATTTTCCTGCTTTTTCATTAAAATCTACAATAGCAACAATTGCACCTTCCTTTGCCATTGCTTTAGCCATTCCACTACCAATACCGCCAGCACCACCAGTAATGATTACTACTTTATCCTGTAACTTCATATTTTATTATTCGCCACCTTGTTAAAAATAGTTTACAAGTAAACAGTTTAGACCAAAAAGGTTTACTTGTAAACTAAATAGCTCCAACTAAATTTAGATGAGTATTAAATTTGGTTCGCCAGCCGGTATGCTCGAATTTACTGAGTTCCACGACACTTTTTCAAAAGCATTTTAAAATCAAACAAAAAACCGACCACAACAGTCGGTTTTAAATAGCCGTCACAGCAAGCCAGTACTCTCTATTCGCTTACAAACAGCTATGTCATTCGACAGGCAGAGCTCATGCCTGTCAGAGCTTCAGTTCCCCCATGCGAAGGAGCTCCACTACAGCCTGAGACCGTCCCTTTACTCCCAGTTTCTGCATCGTATTCGAAATGTGGTTCCGCACTGTTTTTTCTGAAATAAACAGCTCTTGGGCGATTTCCTTGGTTGTCTTATCCTGAACCAGTAGTTCAAAGACTTCTTTTTCTCGTTTGGTGAGTAATTGTTTTGGCCTGTAGTCATTATCCTTCAAAAGTTAACCCCTCCTTGCTCTCTTCAGGGTTGCTGCGTCAGGTATTTATTTAGTCCATGTAGCTTATGTAAAGTGATGCTGGAGGGTGAATGTATTTCGCGAATTGTTAACGATTGTTGACGGAGGAGTTATGGAATGGGGATGTTATGGATATTATGAGTACTTTGATGTTTGTGAACATGTCGCTAATAAGGCATTAACAAGTACCACCTTGGAATGGATGTACTCATTAGGTGCCATAGTACTCCTCCTCCATCATCTAAAACAACTTCGACAGACTGAACCACTGAAATCCCCCCTTTTTTACTAGATCTGCCCTTTCTTCATCCTATACAAGCTGTAATCCATTGCACTAATCATATTGCTAATTGTAATTCTGTTCATCTCACATGATATCTATTTTTACTTTCTCAAGAGCCTTACCGTTCCTCCAATACTTATTTCTAAAATGTCTGCTATAAAAGTCATTTTCAACCTTGATTTAAACACATGCCGCTCCTATATATTCCAGATTAAATGTACAAATATATGATATACATAGTGCATTTTATCTATTAATGGTATATAATGCAATTTGGTAAGTATATATAACTATCACTTTTTTTAGTTAACCAACTATCCGCATATATATCACCGTATTATTAGCACTCGGTTAGTTATATTGACTTACGTACAATTCAAGAAAGGAGTAATTTTATGAGCAGAACTACAGAATTCGTATTAGGCCTTATCGGAGGTATACTAGGTTTCTTCGGGGCAGTTTTTGCTTTATTTATCGGTAGCGTCGATGCTGCTATTAGCGAAACCGGTACAAGCTCACTTACAGGATTGGGATGGTTTGCCTTTTTATTCTCAACTCTCGCTATCATTGGTTCAATCGTTGTTAAATCCAAACCAAAATTTGGCGGTATTTTACTTTTAATTTCGGCAGTCGGAGGACTTATCAGCATCTCTTTCTTCTATCTAATTTCTGCCGTGTTAATCGCTATTGCAGGTTTCATGGGCGTATTCAGAAAGAACAAAAACGTAAATAAAGCCGCATAAATTATCTACATACAAAAGGGGTTTCTATATTGAACAAGTTATTAGGTCTTAGTCTACTTTTAGTACTGATGTTTGCTCTTGCAGCTTGTGGTTCTACTGAGGATGTATCTACAGGATCTGACACCTCTAAAGCTGAATCGTCTGAAAAAGAAAAAGCAACTGAATCCGAGGATACTTCTAAGAAAATCGATGCCTCTGATCAATCTATGACTGCTGCCGGATTAAAGGTTGGCCTAGGTGATATCAAAATTCTTGAAGATAAAATTCAAGTTGGTATCAATGTAGAAAACACTAATTCTGACGCAGTTAGTTTTTATCCAGATATGGGTTCTGCCGTTATTGGTGATATGCAAGTTGATGCCAATATGTTTATGACAGACGGCAACATCAGTGGTGATATTCAAGGCGGCGTTAAACAGGAGGCTGTGTTGGAATTCTTAGCACCAGAAGGAAAATCAATTGACCCAGCTTCTGTTAAAGAAATCAAGTTAGTGCTTGGAGATGTAACATCTGCAGACTATATGACAACAGAACCTGTTGAATTTACTGTTACTGTAGAGTAAGAGAGATCCTACTTGAAGTACTCTCTGTCAAGTAGACAGTGAAATTGATAAAAGATGTTAGAAGGCTTTAGCCCTTTCAAGTGGGCTAAAGCCTTTTCTTTTTTCTTGTAATCTTAAATGAATATACTCGTCGATAGCTTCGTCCAGCTCGTCAAATGCAAAAAATCCCTTCAAATAAATACATTTCACTTTTCAGCGCACCCCAAAAAGACTCTATTGGTCACTATCTGCTGCACATATCCTAATGCACCATCTGGATTCAAAAAGATCACTCTTTAGGGTGTAGTTTCGGCCTTTCAGGACAGAAAACTAAAGCTGAAAACTCCTCTGAATTACGAGAGATTTTTAGTATCGCTACCGCGTTACTTTTCCCCAAGCCTGCGGGGGATTGTTATTCTCGTATCATCAGTTATGAAGCTGAAGCCGATGTTGATGAAATGAAGGATTACTACGACTATTCGGACGAGAAAGTGCCATAATGTTACCCTGGACTATGAATCATAAACAAGTAAATGGCTGCGATATGACGTAACGTTTCATTACTCATCCCTCTCTTGGAATTCCCTTTAAAACATATTATGTTTTCTTTTACCTTAATCAAGCGAAAAGGTAATAAGTAATTTAAAAATGACTTTGCTCCCTCAAAAACCGATCCCCTTTATGACAACCGGTTGACATATTCACACCAATCAAGCTATTATGAAGGCGGTTTCAGAAAATGCTTTCAAATAGTTGGGAGGGGTTTGGATTGAATACTTTTGCAAACAAGAACTATTGGTTTTCTTCTGGTTTTCTATTTCTATTTTTTATCACTTGGTCTGTATGGTGGTCGTTTTATTCGATTTGGCTGAATCAAACGCTTGGTTTAACTGGAGCAGAAACGGGGACTATCTTTTCTGTAAATTCCTTTTCATCCTTGGTTTTTATGTTGTTTTATGGGGTGGTTCAGGATAAGATCGGCACGAAAAAACACCTCCTCTGGTTTCAGAGCGTTATCTTAATGGGGACGGGACCATTTATAATCTATCTTTATGAACCATTGTTGCTTTCCTCTTTCTATGCAGGGGCCATTCTAGGCGGACTTTATTTTGGAGCAGGTTTTACGGCTGGCGTGGCTTTTCTGGAATCCTTTACAGAGAAAATCAGCCGGAAGTATAAGTTTGAGTTTGGAAAATCAAGAATGTGGGGCTCCCTCGGCTATGCAACAGCAACATTCACTGCCGGTCTGCTTCTAAGCATTAACCCGCACCTTAACTTCTGGATGGCTTCTGTGGGCGGTGTTGGATTTTTTATATTAAACTATTTCTTTAAAGTGGAAGTGGGAAAAGAAGAGGAAAAGAAAACGACGAACCTTTCCATTGCAGATATTTTATCCGTTTTCAAACAAAAGAAAATTTGGTTTCTTATTCTCTACTTATTTGGGACTACTTGCATCTACACGGTCTATGACGTTCAGCTCTTTCCAGTCTATTTTACGGAACTGTTTCATGATGCAGCATCCGGGCAACAGGTCTATGGCTATTTGAATTCGTTCCAAGTTATTATGGAATCTGCGATGTTATTTGCGGCCCCGTTTATTGTCAATAAAGTTGGCACAAAGCAAGCATTGATACTAGCAGGTTTTATCATGGGCTCTCGCATCATTTGTTCAGCACTTATAGACGGTCCGATTGGCATTTCACTAATCAAACTATTACACGCTTTCGAACTCCCAATTATGCTTATTGCTGTATTTAAATATATCTCACTTAACTTTGACCAGCGAATGTCAGCGACGATTTATCTGATTGGCTTTAAAATATCAGGCGAAATCGGTGTCATCGTATTTTCGAATGTTATTGGACGTATGCTTGATTCGACTAGTTTTGAAACTACATTTTTTGTGTTAGGCTTCATCGTGTTTACATTTACCATTCTGTCGATGTTCTTGTTAAGCAATAATAAACCAAAACGAAACAAGGTAATTTTATTTGAAGATGACCACTCAAACACACTGTGAACAGTTATCGCGCACGAATGAGGTCATTTTGCATATGGGTTTAGCAGAAGGAGGTTTTAGCGTATGACTTCGCAAATCTCCATACGGAAGCTAGCAGACAGAGAAGTAATTATGACATTTAATACCTAATTCAAATTACTTCCAAACAAAACACTAAAATTCCCAAAAACAATAAAGCGAAGTTGCAGCTTACAAAACATCTCCACCGGGTTTCACTCTTGCCGGTTAAGAGGAGAAACACATAATAATATACTTCACCCACATCAAAATAACGAGAATAAAAAAGATAGTAGAGAAACCCTGGTTCTCTACTATCTTCAGTGAGCTGCCTTATTTATTCTTCCTCAACAACATAACAACCTACCAAATATCGATAAGACCATGTTCTGTTGTAAAATGACATTGAAATCCCCTACCCGTCTGAGCGGTGCGGTTCCGTAAACTAGATATATAACTTTGTACTACTTCTACTGAAGATTATTCACTCGGTACTGAAATTATTCCTTTAACAATGTTAATCGTTCCTTGCTCACTTGATACAGAAAGCTTTGAGCATATCTTATCTGGATAGATTAGACTGGTTAAAGCGTATTCTCCGTCATTGACAAATACTTCGATGGAAGAAGAATCGGCAACTGCACAAAGTTTTAGTTTTGCTGTACAATCGAGTTCAATGGTTTGGACATGAGTGAAGTTACTAGAAAAGTCCACTTTTCCTGATTGACTCCTGTCAAGCAACAATAGGTTCTTTTTCGTATCGATGTGTAAAGTTGTAATCTGGTCACTTGTGTGGTGTAACGTAATATTATAAGAAGCAGCGTCTACATTTTCTATAACAAAGTCAAACATAAAGTAAGGCGCATTCAACTCTAGTTGGAATGGTGAATCATCTGACACAACCACATTGCTCAGAGAGTCAGATTTTGAAAAATATGACTCTAACTCTTTTACAGGAGTTTGAATAACTGCGTAACTATCCTGTTTTTGCTGTAATTGAAGCTCTCGCGGCAGCGTCATTTGGCTTCTCCAACCATAGGTAGGAACTTTATTTGCGTAGCGCCAGTTACTCATCCATCCTAGGTAAATTCTTCTCCCGTCCATCTCGGGGATATCAGAAAAACTGACCCCGGCATAATTATCTTTTCCTGCGTCCAACCACTTAATGTCTTTATGATGAGGAGTGAACCGGTGTCCATCAAATGATCCGACGAAATATTGCGTGCGTGACCCGCTCTCCAATTTTGGATTATCACCAATACTCACCAACAGTACCCATTTCGATTCGTTCTTGCCGATAATGGGCAGCTCAAACAAATCAGGACACTCCCATACGCCGTCATGAGAACCCATCCTTTCCCCGAATTCACTTTCATATTTCCATTCTCTTAAATTGAGGGATGAATAAAACGAGATAGTCTGGCCAGTTGCCACCGCCATCACCCATTTATTTGTATCATTATGCCACATAACCTTTGGATCTCTGAAATCTACTTTTGTTTCGTGAACAAGGACTGGGTTTTGCTTATACTTTATCCATGACCTTCCTTGATCACTACTAAATGCGAGGCTTTGTCTTTGAACAGGCGTTTTACCTTCTTCGTGCAAATGATGGGTAAATATAGCAACCAATCCTGGTTCATTTGGAAAGAACCCCGAAGTATTGTGCCAATCCACTACTGCACTTCCCGAAAATATCGTTCCAAGGTCATCGGGATATAAGGCTATATCCAGTTGTTCCCAAGAAATCATATCTTTACTTACAGCATGGCCCCAATGCATGGGGCCATGTATGCTGTCGTTTGGATTATGTTGAAAAAACAGATGATATTCACCTTTAAAATAAACCATTCCATTTGGATCATTCATCCAGTTTTCTTTTGGCGCGAAATGTAAGTTTGGTCTGTATGTTAAGAGATTATGAGCAGACAATTAATTCTCCTCCTGTGCTTTCATGTATTCGTCAAATCCGAATTGTTTTATTTCCAGCCATTCCTCTAATCCTAGGCGATTCATTTCATCCAAATGATCATTCCATTCATTTTCCACATTCCCATTGACAATCCATTCAGAACGTTTCCTCTCTACATAAGGAATCAAGTCCGCCTCAATTTTAGAAATTTTTTCGAGATTATCCAGCGTGTGAAATACATTTGGATACGTGTAATCTGCGTTCATGTCAGGTACCAATACATCATGCATTAACTCCATTCTCCAGGCTGCATCATCTGGCATTGTTGTGACCTCACCATAATAACTGTCCAGAATTGCCAACGGACCGCCTAATGATGTCTGTTCCCGCAATTCCACAGGCGCTGTCCCTTCCAATTCCAAATGCTTTAACATATTTTCGCTTTCATCGTACGCAAAGATATTCTGCTTTTCTTTATCTCCATAAGTGCCCCAATTGTTTTGAACAGATTGGAGGGGATCATACATTTGATCGATCCATTTAGCTGTTAATTCTAGATTCTGATTAGCACTAGTTATAACCATCCGCGATCTGTCAAAACCAATCGCATTACTCATAGCAACATTTTTATGTCCTTGCGGCCCTTCCAAGGCAGGAAGCATCTCATAATTTTCACCTGAAATATTATTTTTATCCCATGTAAAATATACGCCGAAGCGCTCTTCTCCGCCTTTGGCAACATAATTGTTCCAATCCTGTTCAAACGCTTCCACATCGATTAAATTTTCCTTATAAAGATCATGTAAATACTTCATAGTTTCTTTATATCCATCAGTCGTTGGTGTGAACACGACTTCTCTATCATTTGTCACTACTGTATGATCCCAATTATCTCCCACGCCAAATGATCCGAATAGGAAAGAAGGATCTTCTTGTCCCCCGTTTAGTATGAAAGACATCGGAATGGTTTTACCTCCACCAGCAGGATCTTGATCACGGAACGCGATGAGCACTTCCCTTAATTCTTCCGTTGTTTGGGGCATTTCCAACCCCAAATCTTCCAACCATTTCACGTTAATCCAACCGGTTCCATCCACTGCTTGGATTTTTTCTTTTCCGGTACCTAATTCTTCTATCCACGGAAAGGAATAAATATGTCCATCGGGAGCTGTCACCATTTCTTTATATTCAGGAGCCTGTTCAAACACCTTTTGTAAATTCGGCATATATTCCTCAATTAAATCTTCAACCGGAATTATGGCGCCATCATCTGCTAGGTTTAATAATTCATAGTCACTATAGCCTGAATTCATTATCGCATCAGGTAGGTCACCACTTGACATTGCTAAATTTCTTTTCTCCGTAAACACTTCACCTGAATAACTGTCCCATTCGATATGCACTCCTGTTTCTTTCTCCAAGCGCTGAGAAATCAACTTATCGTTTGGATCTTCCGGAGCCATTGGTGAGCTTCCTATCATAAACTTAAGTGTGACATCCTCTTCTACCGGGAAACGTATATCCGATAGTCCGTAATCCTCTGCAGCACTCTGTTCACCTGAGCAACCCGAAAGCAAAACCGCCCCTAACACCACTCCATACAATACTTTCTTAAAGCTTTTCATTTGTTTCCCCTTTTCTCATTTATTTTAAGGATCCTACCATGACACCCTTTTCAAAATACTTCTGGAAAAATGGATACATGACCAGTAAAGGTAGACTCGCCAGGACAATGGATGAGTATTTAATCATCTCTGATACCCGTTGCATTTCAGCCATAGCAAGTTGATCAGATATCATTCCTGGGTTCACCTCACTTTGAATTAATATAGAGCGTAGAATAAGCTGCAGTGGATATTTGCTTTGATCTTCCAAATATATCATTGCCTCAAAGTATGCATTCCACTGTCCAATAAACGCATACAGTGCCAGCACGAATATGATTGGTTTTGATAGTGGAACTATGATTTTTAAGAAAATCATAAAATCAGATGCACCATCAATTTTAGCTGCTTCTTTCAGTTCCTTTGGAAGCCCTTTAAAATAGGTCCTTGCCAAGATAATGTTCCACACAGAGAGGGCACCAGGTAAAATAACTGCCCACATAGTATCTAAAAGTCCGAGACTTCGAACAACCAAGTACGTCGGAATCAGACCTCCGCTAAAAAACATGGTGAACAAGAAGAAAAACATGATGGGCTTTTTTAAAGCTAGATTGTCGACAGATAACGAATAACCAGCAAGAATTGCTATAGAAACGGATAAAATTGTAAAACAGGTTGCATATAGTATCGAATTAAAGAAGCCTCTCATTATCGATCCATCAGCAAAGATTCGGGTGTAACCATCTACCGTCCAATGATCTGGATTTAGCGAAAACCCTTGTGTTAACAAAATATCCGGTTGTAGAAAAGACCCCAATAATACATATAAAAGTGGTACCAGCGTAATTAAAATAATAAAAATCAAGAGAACTTTGTTGATGAACAAAAGCATCCGGTCTTTCCGTGAATTATTCATTAAACTGTTCATTTTTTCCCCTCCCTCTCTATACAAGACCTTCCCCATCATTAAGCTTCTTCACCACATAGTTCACAGTAAACAGCAATATCACATTAATAACTGCATTAAACAAACCAACAGCTGTTGCAAACGAATAGTCTCCAGCTTGCAGCCCCCGTTTATAAACATAAGTTGATATGATCTCAGATGCAGGTAAATTCATGCTTGTTTGCAATAAATATGCTTTTTCAAAGCCAATGGCCATTATTCCTCCTGCAGCCAATATAAACAGCACAGCCATCACAGGCTTCAGTGTAGGAAGGTCAATATGTCTGATTCGTTGCAACAATGAAGCACCATCCATCGTAGCAGCGTCATGAAGTTGAGGATCAACGTTTGACAATGCTGCAACATATATGATGGAAGCAAAGCCAGCACCTTGCCATACACCGGACCAGATATAAATAGATCGAAATGCATCTGGATCAGACATAAATGAATAGGGCTCATCTGTGAAGATTGTCATGAGACTATTCACTGGACCTGTAGGAGAAAGAAATATAAACAGCATTCCGGAAATTACCACTACCGATATAAAGTGTGGTGCGTACAGAATTAATTGAATATTTTTCTTGGCCTTAGCCCGTCTTAGCTGATTTAACATCAACGCCAGTATGATTGGTATAGGAAAACCAATTAAGAGATCAAAAGAACTTAGTTTGATTGTATTTATTAGGATTTGCAGAAAATTAGGTGACTGTAAAAAATTCACAAAATGCTCGAATCCTACCCATTCACTTCCCCAAATTCCTTTGATCGGGCTGAAATCTTTAAAAGCAATGATTGTTCCATACATAGGCACGTAATGAAATACAATAGTCAGGATAATTGCAGGCAGCAAGAAAATATAAAGGATATAATTGTTGCCCATATTTTTTTTAAGGCGATGTTTGTGTTGTGGCTTCTTATTGTGTTTTACTTTGTGACTGGAAATAGCTACATTTTTTGACGGTATATCTTTATTCTCCAAAAAGCTCCCTCCTTGCCGTATAATCCAGGTTCGTTACTGCTTATTACCAATAATGTACAGTAAGCGCTTACATATGTCAACCGGTTGACCGAAAATTATAGAGGATGAGAAATGACTTATTGATGCTTTAGCGAACTTGCCAAAATAGCCTAATAACATGGGAAAATTGCAGCGTTAAGTTTAATCTCAAACATCAAAACACAACTAAAAAAATCCATTTTGAAAAAATTAATCAAAATGGATTCTTTTCTTATGAATCACTCTACATGAAATAAAAGCAGTAACAGTATACTTCCGTGTTCATCTATTATATTGCTGGCGAAAATGCAAATATAGCATACTTTAGATGTTAATTCCTTTCAGTCCATCGAATCTGTTTTCTTTGGCAGAGATTTCAAAGCTATCCACATAATAATATAACTAGACAAACTGATTCCAATTACTGGGACGAGCGCAGTTATATAAAAACAAAAATAGATAACCAACAATAAACCCAGAAGCATTATCAAAGTTCGCATCGGTCGACCAACTGCTAATATTATTGCATTTTTCGGGTATTGGAAAAGTTTTTGATCAAAATGTACGAACAACGGAAAAACATACAAAAGTGTAATACCATAGACAACCATGATAACGACTGTTATGTTAACCAAAATACTCTGTAACTGTATGTCGGAAATTAGTTGAACAACTCGAAAATCTATGTACAGTACAGCTCCAATAAACACCAACAAATATCCCAAAAGATTTGCCTTGAAAAATTCTTTTCTATAGTTTATTAAAAAGAGTTTAAGCACGGGAATATCATTATCTTCCATGATAGAACGGCGATGAACAGCAAATAAAGCTGCAGTAGCCGGAAATATTCCCAGCACAATGAATCCAGCGAACGTAAAAAAAATCCATAAAAGATTTAACAAAAATAGATTAAACAACCAGGTACCCAGTCTTAAATACCATCGTGACATATCCATCATTATTCTACTCCTTCGCCTAGATGACAAAATCTCTTTCATTTATGCTTATTGAACGAAACAGAAGTTCAAAGCGGCATCGTTTGGTCAGGGCAAAACGTATGTTACTATTACGTGAATATCAGTTGAATTCGACGTTCAACACAAGATGTGTCGAACGTCGGAGGTTTACTCGGATATTACTCATTGGAGACGTTATAGATTTTCACATTTTGATAAGTAGCTTTGCCTCCAAATACATTCAACCCAAAATGTCCTTCTGCAAAGGTTCTATCTTTAGTATCAATTACTTTCTCCCCGTCTACTTCAATTTGAATATGTGCGCCATTAGCCATTATTTTCACTCGATAGGTCTCTCTCGGCATAATAAATACTGGTGTGTTATCAATTACCATGCTATCTTCAAAGCGGCCATTTAATTTATAAAAGAGACGATAAGCTTTCATATTTGGATCCAAGTTGAAGTAATATCCACTTTTACCATCTTCACTTGTTCGGAAAAGGATAGCTCCAGCACCACCCTCATCAAGTGTCATGTCTACCTCATAGATAAAGTTTCCACCAGTTTCCTTTGCCACATAATTAGCATCACTGGTATGCGATCCGCGAATTCCTTCTTCAGTAGCAATCCACTTAGCGGCAGCAGTATCTGATTTCCAACCACTAAGATTTGTGACAAAATTCTCTCCATATACACGAACTACCACGCTTTCAGACAATTTGTTATTTGGTGTTGAAACAGTGAGCAACGCTTCCCCAGCACCAGTACCTTTCAGTACGGCATTGCAATTGTTGGAACTTTCTATACTTAAAACATTGGGATCAGATGATGACCATTTAAGTGGTTGAACGCCTGTCCCTTTGCGTACCGCTTCAATGGTAATTGTATCTCCAATATTCATCTCTTCCTTGCTAGAATTGAACACAATACTAGCCCCTTCATCAGTGTCCCTATTCCAAATATCATCTAATGTGTGGACAGTTAAAGAAATAATTCGGATAGGACCACCTTCTGTATAGAAGCTCATTCTCATACTCGTTGCATTAGGAAAAATCACATCGGAAAATACACATTTCCCATCATTCGCAAAAACCTCAACAGAACTATCCACAAATATATTTAGTTTAATTCGTTGATTTTCCGGTTGTAATTCTGCCGCGTGAAACGTTGAAAATTGATTCGAAAAATCCGTCCGCCCTGACTCAGAACGATCAACAAATAATTGCTCTGTTGCTGTATTGTATCCGACAGTAGTTTTATCGTTTGTTCCCTCCCGAACTCGAAAACCAAATTCTGTGACGTCGCTATTAGATGGTATCTCCATCTCCGCTTCAATTTCAAAAGAAGTTTCTTTTATTTTTTCTAATAAGTCAGATGCATTGTTGGCATAAATTTCTTTATTTTCTACGTGAAAAACAGTCCTGCGAATTGTTTGTAATTCTTTGATTGGCGATTGAGCAAGTCTGATTCCTTCATCGGTTTGAATCAGACGTAGCTCCCTCGGTATAGTAAGTTGACCCTTCCATCCTTCTGTTGGAAATTCAAAGGGATAGTCCCAATTTGTCATCCATGCAATTGTCACCCGGCGATTATCCGGCATATTCGCAAAAGACATAGACGCATAAAATTCCTTCCCGTTATCTGTCTTTAATACCTTTCCAATTGGGTTGTCATTGATGAATTTTCCATCGGGTGTCAGATGCCCAATGAAATATTCTGCATCAGATCCTTCCGTATTCAGATTTGCTCCTGTGCTGATCATAAGAACCCATTTTTTCTCGGCTGTACCTTCAACTTCAAGTTTAAAAAGATCCGGACACTCCCATACTCCTCCACGAATATAATTACCATATCCAAAGTTATCCTTATGCTCCCAGCGTTTAAGATCTTTGGAAGTGAAGAATCGAACATGGTCTCCTCCTGAAACAACCATAACCCATCGATCATTTGCTTCATCCCGTACTACTTTTGGATCGCGAAAATCCCAAGAACCTGGATCATCCACATTCTTTCCAGGGTTTTCAATCACGATTGGATGCTCGGTTGAATACTCCCATGTCCGTCCTTTATCCGTACTAAATGCAAGACCGATTCGTTGATTTCCGTTCTGAGCATCTGGGTTGAAACTAGTATAGTATGCAATCAATCCTTTACCCTCGGATTCTGAAAATAACCCAGATACATTATGCAAATCTACCACCGCAGATCCTGACCATATATGCCCAGCATCATTCCACGACAAAGCTATAGGAAGGTGTTTCCAATTAATTAGGTCTTCACTAACTGCATGCGCCCACTTCCCACCATCTTGGTGAAAGAGATGGTACTCCCCCTCGAAATATACAAGCCCGTTTGGATCGCTCGCAGATCCCCTAGCCGGGGAATAATGATATTTCGGTCTATAATTTTCTTTATAGTATCTATTTGTGGGCACTAAATAGATATCTTGAAAATACGCTTTACCACTTAATACCGTCACTCCTGTTACACCACCCGTGTAACTACTATCTATAACTTCAATCGCTGGGGTGAGGTAGCCATCGATAAACATTGTAATTTCCTCTCGGATTACTATTAATTCCAAGTGGTGTTTTGTACCAATCAGTGATTCGAAACCTCGTGATGATCTTCCAAGAACTGTACCATCTGCTTTTTTTAATTCTACTGTCATTTCATCATTATTTTTTTTAAACAAGGCGTGATAACCACTTGTTCCATTTTCAGTCATGCGAAACGTAAAACCCGCCTCCGCTTGTTCTTCATCAAAGGAGATATTACCTTCCAATACGAAATCACTCGACTGGATCTCATAGTAACGCGTAGCTATTTCATTCTCTAAAGCAATTCCTTTCAATCCTTCTATGCTTGGTTCCCAGTTACCTTCTTCAACTATGGTTGAACCTAAATTTGTTTTGAACTCGCTCACTTTCACGTTATGAAAAAGTGCAGAACCATTCCATACATGTAATCCTAATTGCCCTCTATCATAAAGCGAAATCGTAGAATCTATTAGTGGGGTATACTGTTTCTCCCAATATACTTTAATATTTTCTGCTACTACTTTTACCTTTACATGATAAATACTGTCTTCTTTGATATTTACTTCGACTTCTTCTTTCAATCTATTTTCATCACGAGCATCGCGTAGCCGGACCAGACCTGGATCTGGTACTATCTGAACCATATAGGAATCCCAAACATTTTCACCGGATCGAAATACCAAGGTAGCATCTGCTGATTTTTCCAATATCTTTATATCCGCTTCATATATAAAGTCTTCCGAATGAACACTTGATATCGCCATTACATTCTCGTTTGTTTCAGAAGTAAGCTTTAATCCCTGCTTCGTCTCTTCAAATGTACCTGCACCACGGACTTCCCAATTAGTTAAGTTTGTTTTGGCGTTAATCTCTGAAACCTCCCCACCTTTTTTTGGTAATTGCTACTTGTTCTGTTGCCAGTGATTTATCACTTCCATATTACAGTAAGCGCTTCCATACATCAACCGGTTGACATATGCTTGACGTGAAAGTCTTTAACTACGAATTTCTTGTAGCTAAACTAGGTGTTTGCCTTTTTTTGGTATGGAACTTAAAACGTATCAATGACTTATGGTAAAAAGAACAAGAGTGGCTGATTTGTTAAAGATGAAGAAGATACAAAAAGCTGACTAATAGTGATAACATGAACATAGTGAGAAAAATATCCAAGTAAAATGCTGAAATCCATACTGATTGGCATGGACATACTGATTTCTGTAACTCAGTCCATAAGGATTTCAACCTGGCTGAAGATTATCAATCGGTGAATCTTATTCAATCTCGAGATACGATTGAGCCTTTGCGAAGGCCTTTTAGCGTAGCTGAATAATTTTTACTTAGCATGGAGAAAGAGGATGAGGAAAATTGAAGCCCAAAATTGAGGATGTTGCTAGATTAGCCGGTGTATCGCCTACAACAGTTTCTCGTGTATTAAATGATCGTGGGTACATAAGCAATCAGACGAGAGATAAAGTGCACGATGCAATGACCAAACTGAATTACTTTCCAAATGATGTTGCCCGTTCACTGTTTACGAAACGTTCCAACTTGATAGGTATCATTATGCCAACAACAACCAATCCATTCTTCGGTGAGCTTACATTTCATTTGGAGAACATCTGCGCTTCTTTAGGTTATAAAGTGCTGCTTTGTAATAGTCTTAATCAAAAAGATAAAGAAAAAAAGTACTTAGATATGCTGATGCGCAATCAAGTTGATGGGATTATTGTAGGCACCCATAACCTAGGCATATTGAATTATCAGAAACAAAATCTAGCTGTTGTATCAATAGACCGCTACTTATCCGAAACAATCCCTGTTGTAAGTTCAGATAATTACGAAGGAGGCAAGCTAGCAACAGAACTATTAATCAGAAAAGGTTGTAAACAAATAGTTCTGATTGACGGCGTGAAAGAGCTAGAAAAATCGTACAAAAGAAGAGAAGCATATATAGATACACTAGTAAGAGAAGATAAAGTACCGATAATCTATGAAATACCAGAAGTATTTAATGTACAGAAACAGCAAGAAATCATAGAAAACATATTTAGTGAACATCCAGAAGCAGATGGGATATTTGCAACAAATGATATATTTGCAGCTTCCTACATAACCGCTGCCAAGCGTCATGGCAAGAAGATCCCTGAAGATGTTAAAATTGTAGGGTATGATGGTACAGAAACGGTACGGACAGTTTTGCCGGAACTTACGACAATAAGACAGCCTATTGAATTGATTGCTAAGGAGGCAATTAATATTTTGCTAAGGGAGATCGAGGGAGAATTCACAGATTTTCCGCATGAAACAAAGCTTCCGATTAGTCTATTAGAGGGGTCCACAACATAAAAAAATTACGATAACACAGAACCATTTTGTTCGAAAATAAAAACTCTTATTACGAACATAAAAACAAAAACATAACAGCATGAAGAAAGTGCTCCGACTCGCTTTCGTCTAATTTGTAAGATGAGCCGCTGGATTGCAGCTCATCTTAACTTATAATCACGTTCTGCTATACCATTTGGGTATGATGCTGGTAAAGTTTTCGTGATCTTTTAAGACGTCAAGTGAATAATTAAGAAGCAAATCAAATTGACTTTGACTCCTTTTCTTACCCCATACCAGTGCTGTTACGATGTGGACAGCACTATAAAAAGAATATAGTTCCCAAAATGCATCATCTATAAGTTGTCCATCATGATAACCATCCAATATGCCATTTGTGAATTCTACACTTACTTGCTTCGAAAAGAATCCGAGCTTTTGCAGATCATGTATCGGGTCTCCCCAGTCCATCCTCTGAAAATCAATTATCCCTGAGAAGCTATTATTATGTATCAAAAGATTGGAGGGATGAAAATCATCATGTTGGAATTTGTTCGTCCTGTCTTTCATTAGGTGAAGATTGGTTTGGATATACATCTGAAGGATATCCTTTATATTTTCGTTCAGATCTATTTCCTCAAACTCCAGCAAGTACTTTTTAATCTTTTCAAGCTTAACATGCTCCCAAGCTGGTTGGTGTGATGGAGCCGATAATGTATGAAGCTTTTTTAATTCACTTCCAGCTAAGAGTCCTGCAGCATATTGTTCTTCTTTTGTAAGTTTGCTTAATCCTGTCTCAGCATCAACCCCAGGAAGAAATGATAAGACCATAAAAGCCCTCTGGAGGTCATCTATGTATCCAAATTCCAATGCTTTTGGGACATATTTCGAAAACTCATGAAGCCTGTCCAGCGTTAAGAACTCTTCCTGCCGTTTAACTGCTTCTTCTATCGGAAATAATCTTAAAAGATATTGCTGATCGATTACGTACTTTTGATCATCAGAATATCCTTTTTTTAATTCCACAATCTCGTTAGCGTTTCTTACGTATGAGATAGACTCCTTTATATGTTTATCCATTGCTCTCCCTTCATTACCTCACTTAGTAGTAAAACAGCCCATTCAGTTGATGTTTCTCATCCAGTTAAAATGCTCCTTTTGGACTTTTGACCACATGTAATCAACTTCCTCTTCCGCATAAGCAATGAAATGCTCATAAAAAATGTCATGGATAAGGTTTAGCCACTGTTCTTTTGTTGTGATTTCATAGCGTTCAACTCCTGCATCACCAAAGCTTGTGTACATACATCCCTTTAGTTCATTTACTCGGTTTTGTGTTCGATTCTTAAAGATCAATAAGCTTCTCCAAGGTGATGAGTCGGACTCGGAATAAAATTCATGTTTCTTACAGAAAGCATTTATGTTGCTTACCTCGTTGAGATCATAATCAACTCCCAAATAACTCGCTTGCTTGTCATTTTGCAACTTAATAGCGCTCTCTCTTACTTCCGACTGCAGGACACGATAGGAAGTGAAATCTTGCTTCACGGGGCCATCCTGAATAAGTATCGGCTCAAATGGCATATCCCCAAGACCTACATCAACTATATATTTTTTCCATCTGCAAAATGTACAATTAACCCCATGTGAAAGCCGTTTATGTTTGGTTCCTTGCTTTTTGGATGTATGCCTGCTTTATGCATGGTCACCACGTAACCTAATGAACGTAACAGCCAGTGAAATGCATGATTCAAATGAAAACAATAACCCGAACGGCCATTTATTATAAGATCAGCGCAGCTGCTTTTATCAATCGCAGCAGCTTGCCCCATGAAGATATCCAGCGTTTGCCAAGAAATATATGTAACGTGTGCCTGATGCAATAACCTCAAATAATCAAAAGTAGGAGCTTCTACTCTATTTATGTGCAGCCGCCTTAGATATAAGTTCACTTCTTTAATTGAGAGCATATAGTTTCCTTTCAATTCGCGAGGATATATAAAATCCCACTTTTTACAAACTATCGAGATTCTAGCAATACCTCCATTTCTTTGATATAAACCGCGTTTCCAGTGATCTCAATATCCAACGAATCATTCCCTTTTGAAACCTGCACTGCAACCCGACCATCTTTTTCTATTTCATGACCTTGCTCAACTATTAGGTTAAGAGGTTCTATAAAATCATTTTTTATGTATGTGGCATAATAAGCTCCCATTACCCCTGATGCGGTACCGGTCACTGCATCTTCAATGGTCCCTGAATTGGGTGAGGAGAAGTGTCTGGCGTGCATATCGGCATTGGAATCATAGGTTTCCAGACAGAATGGATGTACAGAAGAAGCAGGCATGTCTATCAAAATTTCAGGAAAGAGTTTATTATTCGGTCTCATTTTTTGAAAGGCTTTAAGGTGTTTTATTGGGATCAGCAAAGTCCAAGTACCAGTACTTCCATAAAGGATGGGTAAATCAGTGTGGAGATCGGTTTCGTTTAATCCTATCGCATTTGCTAAATTTTCCTTTGACCCCAAAAATCGCTTGAATTTCGGAGAAGCCTGTTTCATGGTCATGGATATTTCACCGTCAGTAGATGAGTTTATTGTAATCGGCAGAATACCAGCGTTTGTTTCAATGGTGAACGATGATTTATCTTCCAGTAACCCTTTATCCTTCAAAGCGTAAATAGTTGCCATTGTTGCATGACCGCATAAATTCATTTCATGACCCGGCGTGAAAAATCGTATTCTAAGATCAGCTACATTCGATTCAATAGGAAAAGCAGTCTCATTAAAACCGACTTTTGAAGCGACCTCTTGCATTTCGGCATCTGTCAATGCAGCTCCATTTAATACGACTCCAGCTGGATTTCCCTTATCAGGTTCTTTACTGAATGCATCATAATGATAAACCGTCAGTGATTTAATAGCTGTTCCCCCTAACTAAGATTATCCATCCTTCATCAGGATTTGATTCTCTTATTCTGTAACAATTAAAATCCATTCTTCTCTTACTTTTCACACAGATACAGTTATCTGAATATATAAAATTCTACCTTAAATAACGCTTAAATAAAAGTTTATTTCGCGCATTAACCCACATGTAGAGAAGCCTACTATGATTTTTTGCCTTTCTCTACTTCCCAAGGAATGCACAAGCCTATATTCAATCCCCTTATTTTAACAAAAATGGTTGCGCGCCTCCTCTCTTTTGTATATATTGTATACATAGTACATATACAATGTTTAGTGTTGAAAATAATATAAAAGGAGAATTGTTTAATGAATAGTTCAGATAAAGCTCAACCTTTTAATCTGAAAAGGAGCTGGATCATTTCTCTAGGTATTTTTCTTCTCGTACAAGCGATTTTTATGCTGGTCGATGGTACGTCCTGGGTACCGAAATTAAACGATAGTGATGATTTCATTCACAGGATGTTCAGAAGTATTTTGGATATGAAACTATTTACCGAATGGTTCACGCCATATTCGTATCCATACTTTAATTTGGTCATGGTTGTTCACATCTTTGCATTACTCGTTATGGGTATTGCCGATATTATCGCTATAATTTTCTCCAAAAAATAGAATATGAGGGATCTGCATGCAAATCATTATTTCCAACAATTCGAAGGAGCCGATTTATGAACAGATTACAAATCAAATTAAATCGTCCATTCTTTCGGGTGAATTACCGGAAGGAGCTGCTATTCCTTCCATGCGCAAACTGGCACAGGATTTACAAATCAGCGTTATCACAACGAAACGGGCTTATGAAGAATTGGAAAAGGCAGGGTTTATTTACTCCATTGTCGGCAAAGGCTCATTTGTTGCTGAACAAGATCTAGAGTTCATCAAAGAGAAAAAACTGAAAGTGATCGAAGAGCAGCTAAATGCCGTCATTACAAACAGCCGTGAAATCGGCTTGTCCCTTGATGAGTTGCAGCAATTATTGAGGATTTTATATGAGGAGTGAAGCAAAAATGGAATACGTAGTCGAATTGAACAATGTGACGAAGGAATTCAAAGATTTCTCTGTTAAAAATATCGATTTGAAAGTAAAGCGTGGCTTTGTACATGGCTTTATCGGTGCAAACGGAGCTGGTAAGTCGACGACGATAAAAATGATGATGAATCTGTTACAGCCGGATGCTGGTGAAGTGAAAGTTTTTGACATGGACTACAAGACGCATGAGAAAGCAATCAAGGAGCGAATTGGGTTTGTTTACGATGGCAATGTGTTCTATGAAGGCCTTAATTTAAAGGATATAAAACGTATTGTCGCACCAGCATACAAACATTGGAATAATGAACTATTCTCTCAATATGTGGATCAGTTTGAGCTTCCGCTTAATAAATCGATTAAAAATTTCTCAAAAGGCATGCAAATGAAGGCTTCCTTGGCGATCGCTTTATCCCATCATGCAGAGCTGATCATCATGGATGAGCCGACTGCTGGTTTGGATCCTATTTTCAGACGGGAGCTGCTCGGACTCCTGCAGGAAATAATGCTGGACGGCAGCCGCACCATCTTCTTTTCCACCCATATCACAACAGATTTAAATCGCATCGCAGATTATATAGCGTTCATTAATCGCGGGGAGTTAGTTTTAAATAATTCCATTCATGACATAACGGAAAATTATGCGCTCGTTAAAGGAAGAACAGAGCTTCTGGATAGAGATACAGCGAAGGCTTTCGTGCATATAAACCGTCTATCAACAGGTTTTGAAGCTTTAACGGAAAATGTTACTGCTGTGGAAAATACTTTTGGAAGCAGCGTTGTTATTGAGCAGGCCACACTTGAAGATATTATGTTTCATATGAAAGGCGGTAAGCAGCGTGTTTAATTTAATAAGACGTGACTTTATTTTGCAAAAATGGCAACTGTTGTTGTTAATATTTATCGTATTATTCTTTGTCTTATTGGACAGACAGCACCCAGCTTTCATCTTTCTGCTAGCAAGCGTTATAATTCCAATTAATACGCTTGCTAATGACGAAAAAGCAGAAACTAACATACTATTAAATTCGCTGCCATATACACGCACGGAAATTATTGCTTCCCGCTACCTAGGGTCAATCGTTTTTATAATTTTAGCAACTGGAGTGACGAGTATCTTATTGTATGTTTTCAACAAACCTTTTTCAATCACAGACATTGCAATAAGCAGCAGTTTAGCCTTATTACTATTATCTTTTTACTTACCTATGTCTTATATCATAAAACCAGGTTATAATTTTCCAGTTGCATTAATCAGCTTCTTGATATTATCTGGCATAGTTCCCCCGATGGTATCTTATTTAAGTGAAAAATTTACATCATTCACAGATTTCATTCTAAATCTATCTGTGCCCATCTTGTATTCAGGCGCTTTACTACTTGGCTTAGCTATCTACGGAACTTCTTGGTGTATTTCTACCTTCATTTATCGAAGGAAAGCTTTTTAATTTGTATTCATGTAAACCTACTCTTTAAAAATATAAACGTATTCAAGCCATTACTTGGATGCGTTTATTTCCTTTTTATTAATTACTTTTTTCCAGTTGGTGTGGATCATCCATAAAAATAAAATTTAACAACCCCTCGCCAAATAACTCGTTTACTTTGACAAATCACCCTTCCATTGTCCAGACTTGTAACAGTAAACGGTAAATGCACATGCTAATTCCTAAGATAATTTAGAAAAGCAGTATTTGCTATACCGCATTTAGCTTCCATTCCGATTTCTCATGGATTATCATGAAGGTAGCATATTAAAAGGGGACATCAAAATGAAAGACGAATTGAGATATATAGGGGAGAAGATACAGAAGAATAAGGACATTATAGCCGATTCTGTCCTTCTAACCCTCGGTTCGAAATTGAACCAGGAACTTCTTATTTTATCTCTTCCGAAAGAACAGTTATCCGAATTCAATGCGGAGCTTGTGTTCAATATCGGTGCCATTCTTTTCGCAGAAGATAATGAAGAAGAAGTAAAGCAGAATTTTCTTTGCTGGGGGGCAAGGGCTGGAAAGACTGCTACCGAAATGAATACTTCTTTGACAGCCACATTACAGTATGTATCCAGTTTCCGGAGTGTCATATGGGACATCTTCACGGAGGAGCTGGAGGCACGTCATTTTGCTCCTATAACGATGCTGGATGTGTCGAAGATCATCGATCCGATGCTGGAGTTAGTCAGTTTCGAGATTGGCAAGCAGTTTGAGAATCATAACAGGAAGATGATGAATATCGCATACAGCGCACTGGAAGAGCTCTCCGTGCCGGTCGTTCCAATTTTTGAAGGACTGGCCGTGATACCTATTGTTGGCGATATCGATACGCATCGTGCCAAGCTGATCATGGAGACTGCATTATCGCAAGGAAATGCTTTGGAGCTGAATCATCTTGTGTTGGATGTTTCCGGTGTCGTGATGATTGATACGATGGTGGCGGATCAAATATACCAAATTGTTCAATCACTTAAAATCAGCGGTATCGAAACGATCATCACTGGAATCCGGCCAGAGATTGCCCAGACGATGGTGTCGCTCGGCTTGGATTTTAAAGCACTCTTCACTTTATCAACCTTAAAGAATGCGCTGGATCATTTAGGATATGGCGAATTGGATAAGACTAGCAAAAAGAGCTGATCGTTCTTCGATCAGCTCTTTTAATTCCTTTCACTAAATGGGCTTGTGCGGATGTACCGTACTCCGCCTCTTCTAACAAAAAATCTGTTTTTCCATCCCATTTATTTTTCCAAATAGGATACTATTCACTCTGTTTTGGGTAGATTAAAAAAGATAAAATCTGAACGGAGTGATGCTTCATGCCAATCGAACCAATCGTTATCGATGCCATCATCAATGGTAAAAAACACAAAGCAGAGAAACAAGCACCACGTGAGAATCCTGCAAACCCGGATGAAACCGTCGGATATGCCCCGCTGAATACGAGGGCAGAAACAATCCAAGCGATCGACGCAGCAGAAGCAGCTTTCACCATGTGGCGGGAGACCTCATTTGATGACCGAATCGCCCGCATGAGGCGTGCTATCCATAAAATAAAAGATAAAACTCCGGAAATAGCGGCACTACTCGCCCGCGAACATGGGAAAGCTCTATATGATGCCGAAGGGGAAATTGCTGTATCTATGATGTGGATGGAATTTGCTTGCGATAATATTGCCGATGTTTTGCAAAATGAGGTGCAGGAGCATAACGGCGGCAAAACGATCATCGCCCGGGATGCAGTTGGTGTCGTCACTGCCATTTCCCCTTGGAACTACCCTATTTCCCTCTCTACTATCAAAATTGCTCCAGCACTGCTTGCCGGCAATACGATGGTACTGAAACCAAGTCCGCTTGCACCGCTTGCCGTCAGCCAGGTAACCGAGCTGATTGCCGATGAATTTCCGCCTGGTGTATTGAATTTGGTGCATGGCGAAGCCGAGGTTGGTGTAGAGCTGACCTCTAACCCGAAAGTTGCGAAGATTGCTTTTACCGGTGGGACGGAAACGGCTAAGCATATCATGAAAGCGGCAGCAGATACGATCAAGCATATGACACTGGAGCTTGGGGGTAATGATGCAGCCGTCGTGCTTGATGATTTTGATGTGAATGATGACAAGGCGATGCGCCGGATTGTCATTTCGAATTTCCTGACAGCCGGCCAGATTTGTATGATTGCCAAGCGGGTCTACGTACATGAATCGATTTTCGATAAGTTTATTGAAAAATACCGTGAAGCTGCCGATAAATGGATCCGTGTCGGAGATCCATTCGATAAAAATGTCACGGTGGGTCCTCTCAATAACAAAAAGCAAATGGAATTTGTCCAGAGTTTGATTGATGATAGCAAACAAAAAGGTGCTGAAGTCATCAAGCTTGGAAAAGTATTGGATGAAGAATTATATCAGCAGGGTTACTTTATGCAGCCTACCCTCGTGCTCGGTGCAGATTATGATGATCCGATCGTGGAACAGGAACAGTTCGGCCCGACAGTACCGATTCTTCCCTTCAAAGACGACAAACATGCTATCCGGCTTGCCAATAACAGCATTTATGGACTGACAAGCTCGGTATGGGGCAAGGAGGAGCATGCCATGGAAGTAGCTAAACATATCCAAGCAGGTACGACAATGATCAATACAGCTGCCATCCAAGGGTTGGATGTCCGTTTCCCTTTCGGTGGCGTGAAGCAATCCGGAATCGGCCGTGAATATGGAAAAGAAGGTCTTCTCGCATATGCAGAAACCCATGTCATCAATATACCGAAGACACTGGATCTGCCATATATACCTGAATGAAATAAAAACAGTGCATCAAATGCCAGATGCACTGCTTTTTGCTCTTGTAAGCTGCAATTTTCCTTCGTATGATAAGGATAGTTACAGCTAGAAGGAGCTTTTCACAACATGAAGAACACGATACATAATACGGTGTGGCTGGTTATTTTCCTGTTTTTGATCAGTGCATGCGGGACAGTCAGTACTGCAAATGAGCAGTCAGATGCGAATAAACAGCCAACGACTACATCCGGTACCACCGACAAAGTAGAAGTTTCCCTAATCCGGATCGTTGATGGGGACACGATTAAAGTAAACTACAATGGTCAAGAAGAAACAGTTCGCTATTTACTTGTCGATACTCCTGAGACGAAAGCACCCAACAAATGTGTCCAGCCATATGGAAAAGATGCTTCCAAACGAAATGAAGAATTGGTGACCGATGCAGATAAGCTGGAGCTGGAGTTCGATGTCGGGGAGAGAATGGACAAGTACGGACGGCTGCTTGCTTATGTTTACGCAGATGGCGTAAGCGTCCAGCAGACATTGCTCGAGGAAGGGCTGGCTCGGGTAGCTTATGTGTATCCGCCGAATACAAGATATCTGGATACTTTCGAAAAAGCAGAAGCATCAGCTAAAAATGCAGGTATTGCAGTGTGGCAGCAAGATGGATATGCAACAGAACGCGGCTTTAACGGCTGTGCCACCAGCCAAGAAAGGTCCGACGACACACCGACTGAGAGCCAAACAAATGAATCTACGAACTTTGCCAATTGCACCGAATTGAGAAAAACATATCCTGACGGTGTACCAAGCTCTCACCCAGCTTACCAACGCAAGTTTGACCGGGATAAGGATGACTACGCATGTGAATAAGAAAAGAGCTTTTGCATGGAAGGAACGAAACATGTACAAGTTTATGCTCAGCATCGACATCATGATCCGGCATATATCATCGGTAATGACTAAGGGCTTCGTGAATTAATCCGTGCGCTGGAAACTGCCCGGGCAACTGGTTGTGGTCATGCTGCTGTTTTCCCGTCGGACAGGCAAGGCTATGATATCCTTATAAGGAAACTGGAACCATTGGAGGACAAGCCTTTTGAGAGCTTGGAAATGCCATATACAGAACAGTATGGATTCCAGAATTCACATTGTTATTATGAACATAAATCGGATGATCCAGCTGCACCTTATCCGATCCATTCAGTCTTCCACAGATGACATACTTGTTTCTTTCATTTATAGTGGAACACGAATAATCTACAAGGAGAGTATATATGAGCAAAACAGCATATTGGAAAGAAAACTGGCTGCACCACCGCAACGTATTGATCAACTTACTGGACCATATCGAAGATGGACATCTAGATTTCAAACCATGGGAAGATGCGATGACACTGCGCGGCCTAGTGCTTCACATAGCCGGATCGAATCACATGTTTGTGAATATGGTAAAAACGGAAACAATGTCGGCTCCGGATCTCCCTGAAGTACATACAATGGACGACCTGAAGAAAGTGGTTCAGCACTTCACGGATCAGACAATCCAAGCTTTTGATACAATCACAGATGAAGAACTAGCATTACAAAATGAAGCAAAAATACCTGGTATGCAAGGTAAAAAAGAACTTTATCTTCAAGCCATGTATGATCATGAATTGCATCATAAAGGACAGTTGTTCCTTTACGCCCGCCTAGTCGGAGCAACAGACCTGCCTTTCTTCCGCTAAAAGAAACCTTGCAGTTAAGGCTGCAAGGTTTCTTATTAGTTTTTACAAAAAACGCCATACAACTTAACACATCTTAGAAAATAGTGAATTAGTGATTGTTATGGCGTATGTGATCATGTGCAAAGAAATAGAAAGTGTGCTGCCTGGCAGAAGCTAACTGCACGATGTGTAAATTGTTTGATACGAAGGCAGAAGCCGATTTGATTGAAAAGCAGCCGGTAGCTGAAACCTCTCCGCATATCCACTGGTTAATTGTTGAAATGTAAACGTCAAAATTCAATTCAAATAAGCAGCTGAAATGCGCTCCTCGACGGTGCCGGCTCCTTGCCTGTTTATTTTATATGCAGCCGCTCCCTTACGCGAACAGACAGCATGTATCAATTGTTCATCCACAAAGTGTAAAGCGGCACTATCATCGACCCCGTACCCTTCCATTATCCTCCCTTGCTCGATGGCCGACAAGTAAGCCGGCCTCCGCTTTATCTCACCATTGAAATGTGGACATATACTGCCTGATAAAATACCAAGCCCCTCTATCGCATACAAGGATCCGTTCAATGGATCTGTAAGCCCTTCTTCAAACCAGCAGTTAGCTCCTGCGCTTAGTCCTGTTAGGATAATGCCATTTTGATAGGCTTCAGCTATGATCGTATCCAGCTTCCATTCCTGCCACAATGCCAGCAAATTCCGCGTGCTGCCTCCTCCGACATAAAGAATATCCTGTTTCATCACAAAAGCATGCAAATCCTGGAATGTCGGTTCAAACAAAGACAGGTGACTGGGTTTGCACGAAAGCCGATTGAACGCTTCATAAAAACGCCGGATATAATCTGGCTTATCACCGCTTGCTGTTGGAATAAAACAAATGCGGGGTTCTTGTTTGTCACTTTGCGAAAGAATATATCGATCAAGCGCCAAGTTGTCCGGTTCCATTGAAAATCCCCCGCCTCCAAGTGCGATAATCTGTCTTTTCATCATTGACTCCTCCATATGCAATAAACTCAACCAGCAGCAAGGCAAAGCAGTTTACCTTCATCCATCATATATCCCATAATCCGGAAAATAAAACCTTGCTAAACTAACACCATTAGTTTATAGTTTAACTAACGTCATTAGTTAGGAGTGGATTATATGCGAATTCGAAATCAAAAAAGTCTGTACCAGCTCACATTCATGCCACGTTTGTTTCCGGTGAATTGTTATTTAATTGAAGAAGAAAACGAATTGACACTGGTGGACGCAGCGCTCCCTTCCCGAGCCTCAGCTATTCTCTCTGCTGCGCGTACAATCGGCAAACCAATTACGAGAATCGTGCTGACACACGCACATTCAGACCATATCGGAGCTCTGGACAACTTGAAAGCAGCATTACCTGATGCAAAGGTCATGCTATCAGAGATGGAGTGGGATATACTTCAACAAAAAATGAAAACAGCAGATGGCCTTCCTATCAAGGGCGGTTATCCAAAAGATATCAAGACGAAACCAGATGAATTTTTGAGGGAAGGAGATCGAGTCGGTACACTTGAAGTGATTTCATCACCTGGGCACTCACCAGGTATGCTGGCATTTTTTGATCATCGGAACGGTGCTCTTATTGCCGGGGATGCCTTTCAGCTTCGTGGCGGGATAGCGGTATCCGGGGATGTAAGATGGCAATTCCCGTTTCCTGGCTGGGCAACATGGAATAAGGAATGCGCCATCCAGTCCGCCAAAAAGCTAGCTGAATTAGAGCCTAATATCCTTGCGATTGGACATGGCGATTTACTGAACACGCCGGCAGCGAAAATGAACCAAGCAATTTTACGTGCTGAAAAGGGAGTAAAGCGACATGCCTAGAATGCATCTCACAAAAAATGATATTATCGATACCGCACTTTCTTTAGCAGATCAACACGGCTACGAAGCTGTCACGATGGCAAATATTGCCCGTTCCCTTACAATCAAGCCGCCTTCTTTGTATAACCATTTCAAAAACTTGGAGGAAATCAAACAAGCAATGGCCGAAGCTGCCCAAAAGCAGCTGTACGAGGCTTTGAAGGTAACGGAACAGACGTCACAGCCAATGCTTTCATTTGCCAAGGCATATGTGAACTTCGCAAGTTCCAACCCTGGGTTATACGCCTCTTCTCTACCAGGCGGTAACGGGGAATATGCAAATGCCCTCCTCCAACTCGTCGCGGATGCCCTTCAATCTCACAAGCTAGAGAATGAAAAAATGATCCATGCAATTCGCGGGTTCAGAAGCATGCTGCATGGCTTTGTTGATTTAAATAATCATGCAGGATTTAAGCTTGACGTTGACTTGGAAGCATCCCTTGAAGAAGTGGTCGGTATATTTGAACGTGGTTTGAAATCATCATAACTTGTTTGATGAGCAATTGTATTGGTGGAGGTATAAGTTGACGGGACATTCGTCATCGGCGTTACAAAAGAGAATGGAGAAATATAACCTTATCTATGAAAAATGCTAGTTCGATAAGCCCGCAGTACCGTTCTTCTGTTTGTTCTTTAATAAGCGCTCTGTGACAAACCCTGCTATAATACCAATAAATACTGGAATAAGAGAACCTCCTGCCTCAAACGCGACGCCTTCCGATGGATTTTCTTCATAGAAAGTCCAGCTCAGCAAAGAAATATTGAATATGTTGCCGATGGTATACAAAAGCACCATCGGCAATAAAGAAGCGAGCAACGGAAACCAGAATAGCTTTTTCTGCATCGCAATACCTCCTTTTATTAATACATTATTATCTATACTATAACGGTAAAAATAAACCAGCTCCAAGTAAAAAACGGAACTCTGCATGAGAGTTCCGTTTTTTACTTCTAAATTGACTTCCTTAATAATTCGAATCACTTCCAAAGAAGTTCTTGAACGATTGGATATTCGTTGCGCGGTTCATCTCGGCGATGGACGTTGTCAATGGAATACCTTTCGGGCAAACCTGTACACAGTTTTGTGAGTTACCGCAGCTGCCGATGCCGCCCTCTCCCATTAATGCTTCCAGACGTTCTGCTTTGTTCATTGAGCCTGTCGGATGGGCGTTGAACAAGCGTACTTGGGAGATTGGTGCCGGTCCGATGAAATCGGATTTGTCATTCACGTTCGGGCATGCTTCCAGACATACACCGCAAGTCATGCACTTGGAAAGCTCATAAGCCCATTGTCGCTTCTTCTCCGGCATACGTGGACCAGGTCCGAGATCATACGTACCGTCAATCGGCACCCAAGCCTTCACTTTTTTGAGACTGTCGAACATCTGGGAACGGTCGACTGCCAAGTCACGGATGATCGGGAACGTGGACATTGGCTCAAGCCGGATCGGCTGTTCCAATTTATCGATCAGTGCTGCACAGGACTGTCTTGGTGTACCGTTGATGACCATGGAACACGCCCCGCAAACTTCTTCCAGACAGTTCATATCCCAATAGATGGGTGTCGTTTCCTTACCTTCTGCATTCACCGGGTTTCTCCGTATCTCCATCAAGGCAGAGATGACGTTCATGTTCTCCCGGTATGGTACCTTAAACGTTTCTTCATAAGGAGCGCTGCTCGGATCATCCTGACGTGTCACAATCAGTGTAATCGTCTCTTGTTTCGTTTTCGTCGCTTCCATTATGCTTTTGCCTCCTTCGCTTTCGCCTGGCTGTAGTCACGTTTTCTCGGCTTGATATAGGAAGTGTCGACTTCTTCATAATAGATATCTGGTGAGTTGGAGGATTCATCATATCTAGCCATCGTCGTTTTCAAGAATTCCTCGTCATTCCGTTCTGGGAATTCTGGTTTATAATGCGCGCCGCGGCTTTCATTACGCTGATAAGCTCCGATTGTCATCACGCGGGCCAAATGCAGCATATTCTTCAGCTGGCGTGTGAACATGACGCCTTGGTTGCTCCAAAGCGATGTGTCGTGGATGTTGATATTATTCCAGCGTTCTTGAAGCTCTTGCAGCTTATCATCCGTTTTCAGCAATCTGCTGTTTTCGCGAACAACCGTCACATTATCCGTCATCCACTCGCCTAGCTCACGGTGCAGCTTGTACGCATTTTCCTTGCCGTCCATCTTCGTCATCTTATCGAAAGCAGCCTGCTCTTTGGCAAGTGCATCATCGAATAGCTTGCTGGAAAGATCATCTGCATGCTTATCGAGTCCGTCGATATATTTGATTGCATTCGGCCCTGCCACCATTCCGCCATAGATCGCTGACAGAAGGGAGTTCGCTCCAAGGCGATTGGCACCGTGCTGGGAGTAATCACATTCCCCGGCAGCAAAGATGCCCGGGATATTCGTCATCTGATCATCGCTGATCCAAAGGCCGCCCATGCTGTAATGGACTGCCGGGAAGATTTTCATCGGGACCTTGCGCGGATCGTCCCCTGCGAACTTTTCGTAAATCTCGATGATACCGCCCAGTTTGACATCAAGCTCTTTTGGATCCTTATGAGACAGGTCAAGATAAACCATGTTCTCCCCATTGATTCCAAGCTTTTGATTGACACAGACGTCGAAGATTTCCCGTGTCGCAATATCACGGGGTACAAGGTTACCGTATGCTGGGTATTTCTCTTCCAGGAAGTACCAAGGCTCCCCATCCTTATACGTCCAAACGCGTCCGCCTTCTCCGCGGGCGGATTCGCTCATCAAGCGGAGCTTGTCGTCGCCAGGGATGGCTGTAGGGTGAATCTGGATGAACTCTCCATTCGCATAAATTGCACCTTGCTCGTATAAAGCACCGGCAGCAGAACCTGTGTTGATGATCGAATTTGTCGATTTACCGAAGATGATACCAGGACCACCTGTCGCCATGATGACGGCATCTGCCCTGATGGCGCGCAATTCATGGGATTGGATGTTCTGCGTCAGGATACCCCGTCCGATACCTTCTTCATCGATGATGGCGTGTACGAATTCCCAGCCTTCGTATTTCGTCACAAGTCCGGCTGTCTCATAACGCCGTACCTGCTCATCAAGCGCATACAAGAGCTGCTGACCAGTCGTCGCACCAGCATAAGCTGTCCGGTGGTATTGCGTACCTCCGAAACGGCGGAAATCAAGCAGCCCTTCCGGTGTCCGGTTGAACATGACGCCCATCCGGTCGAGCATGTGAATGATGCTTGGTGCTGCATCACACATCCCTTTGACAGGCCCCTGGTTGGCAAGGAAGTCCCCGCCATAAACCGTATCATCGAAATGCTCCCAGGTGGAATCTCCTTCCCCCTTTGTATTCACGGCTCCATTGATGCCCCCCTGGGCACAGACGGAGTGTGAGCGCTTGACCGGAACAATGGATAACAAATCTACATGAACACCGGCTTCTGCTGCTTTGATCGTCGCCATCAAACCTGCAAGACCCCCGCCGACAACAACTATATTTCGTTTACTCATATCTTTAAGTCCCCTCTCTTAAAGCGGCTATCTTATACGCCCATGCCGAATGCCAGCAAGGATCGTATCCCCAAATACGTTACACCTAGGAACACAAGCAGCGTCGCATATGTCGCAATTCGCTGGGAACGAGGTGACACAGTGATGCCCCATGTAACCAGGAAGCTCCATAAGCCGTTCGCGAAATGGAACGTCGTGGAAATAACGCCGATCAAGTAGAACCAGAAAAAGAATGGCTGCGTTAGAATCGCTTCCATGAAATTAAAATCAATTGTTTCCTGCGTGAAGATTGTGGCAACGCGAGTTTGATAGACATGCCACGCAATGAATATCAGTGTCACGATACCGGTGATCCGCTGCAACAGGAACATCAAGTTCCGGAAATATCCGTATCTCCTTGTATTGTTCTTGCCTGTCAGTACGATGTACACACCGAGAATGGCATGATACAGGATCGGTATGTAGATGACTACCCATTCAAGCACGAACCGGAATGGCAGGTTATGCATGAAACTGGCAGCCGTATTGAAGCTGCCGCTTCCGTATGCAGCGAAGTGGTTGATCACCAAATGCTGGATAAGGAAGATTCCGATTGGAAGCACTCCCAACAACGAATGAAGCCTGCGGTAGAAAAACTCTCGATTCTCGTTCATACGTACCCCCTCAGTAGCTCTCTGAATTAACAGAATGATTGCGTTTTCATAACCGATTAAAAATAAAATCGTTGAAAACTAAATCCGTTATTAACAATATTATTGTATAACTATCAAATTTAGGCGTCAAGAAAACGCTTTAAAAAATTTACTAATCTATTTTTTTATTTATTATAACCCGCACGATTCACGACGAATCTTGTCAGTTTCGTAAACATTGTCAATTCAGCCAAAAGACATTGGCAGTTTACCTGGTTTTCGTGTTAAAGTGAATAAAGATACTTTGTAATTGCAACAAGGCGGGAAAGGAAGACATGCATGCAAAAGAAATTGCAACAATTCGACAAGGATTATATGGAACAGCTCATCACCCATGGAGCCGGCCATGATATATTGCGTTTTGTCAGTATACCAGACTTATTAGGTGAGGATGCATCCTCCATCCTTTATGTCATGGGCAAGAAACTGGCACGGCAAGTAAACCCGTCTTCGATGGAACATATCGAGGACTTTTTCATCCAAATGGGATGGGGGAACCTGAACCTTGTCAAACAGAAACGGCATGAAATGACATTTGAACTCTCTGGAGCACCAGTCGTACATAGATGGAAAGTCGGGCTCGGTCAGGAATACCGCATGGAGGCAGGTTTCCTCGCTGCAAGCATCGAACAGATCAAGGAACTTGCTTGCGAATGTGTCGATGAGAATGTGCCGAAGAAGGAATATGTTCAATTCAATATTTATTTCGCAAAGGAAGATTAACAATGAGGCACCTACTTTAGCGGGTGCCTTTTTTGTTGCTGTTAAGTTACTCCAAGTGCGGCCTCTCATACAAGTGAAATCCTTGCCAGGAGAAGCTGATGATATGTATGAGGCATATTTCAGATATTTGTAATCCTCGTTCAAATCCTTCTTATTCAAAAGAAACTAGACCCTGTTTCCAAGGTCTAGTCCTGTTCTTCCTGGTCGCCTTCAGTTTCGGCAGGATTATTCAAATGATTCAAAATGACTTGTGCAGTCGGTGCCGGGATTCCCAATTTGGCAATCTCCTCCACAGAAGCCTCCTGGATTGCTGTCACGGATTTGAAGTGACGCATGAGCAATCGTCTGCGTTTCTCTCCCACACCTGGGATATCATCCAATTTTGATTTGATTGCGCTTTTTCCGCGCAGCTGTCGGTGGAAGCTGATTGCAAAGCGGTGGACTTCATCCTGTATACGCTGCACCAGGTAAAAATCCTGGGCGTTTCGATCGAAATCGACTATTTCCGGCGGTGTGCCATACAGCAATTCGCTGGTTCTGTGCTTGTCGTCTTTGGCTAGACCGCAAACCGGTACATCCAGTCCCAATTCGTCTTCCAGCACTTCAATGGCAGCACTCATCTGCCCTTTCCCACCATCGATGACAATCAAATCAGGCAGCGGCAGATTATCCTGCAGCACCCGCTTATAACGTCTGCGAATGACTTCTCGCATTGTATCATAGTCATCAGGCCCTTTTACATCACGTATCTTGTACTTGCGATACTCTTTCTTGTCCGGACGGCCGTCAGTGAAGACGATCATCGCCGAAACCGGATCGGTACCTTGGATGTTGGAGTTATCAAAAGCTTCGATGCGGTGTGGTGTTGCAATATTGAGCTTTTCTCCAAGCGATTCGACCGCTTTGATCGTGCGATCTTCATCTCGCTCTATAAGTGAGAATTTCTCTTTTATTGCGATTTTTGCATTCTTTCCGGCAAGCTCCACCAGCTCTTTCTTCCGGCCGCGATATGGAATCGATACATCCGTTTCCAAAAGCTGCTGCAAACCTTCGACATTTGTACCAATCGGCACCAGTACTTGCTTTGGCAGCAAATGGTTTTGATGCAGGTAAAAGCTCCCGACAAATGTGAGGAATGTTTCTTCCGGTTCATCGAAGAATGGGAACATACTCACATCACGTTCGATGAGTTTTCCTTGGCGAATGAAAAATACTTGCACACACATCCAGCCTTTGTCGTAGGCAAATCCGAATACATCACGATCTGTCTGATCCGTCAATGTCATCTTCTGCTGCTCCATGACAGATTCGATATGCTGGATTTGATCGCGTAGTTCCTTGGCCCGTTCGAAATCGAGCTCTTCGGCTGCTTCCTGCATCTTCTGCTGCAGATCTTTCTTGATCTGGTGGTGTCCGCCGTTTAGGAAGGTTGTAATATTCTGCACGATGTTTCGGTTTGTTTCCTGCGAAACAGGATACACACAAGGTCCTAGGCATTGGTGCATGTGGTAATACAAGCAGACCCGATCCGGCATCGTATTGCATTTACGCAGCGGATACAGTCTGTCCAGCAGTTTCTTCGTTTCCCGTGCCGCGATGACGTTCGGATACGGTCCGAAGTATTTGCCTTTATCTTTTTTCACTTTTCGTGTCACCAGCAAGCGCGGCTGTTCTTCTGCTGTGATTTTTAAATAGGGATATGTTTTATCATCCTTCAGGAGGATGTTGTATTTCGGATCATATTTTTTGATTAGATTCATTTCAAGGATGAGTGCTTCGATTTCGGAGGAGGTGACAATGTATTCGAAATCCACGATCTCCGCGACGAGCCGTTGGGTCTTGCGGTCATGCGCCCCGGTGAAATAGGACCTGACCCGGTTGCGCAGGAGCTTGGACTTTCCTACATAAATGACCGTCCCATTTTTATCCTTCATCAAATAACAGCCAGGCTGCGGCGGCAGAACAGCGAGTTTATCAGTGATCGTCTTGTTCATTCGCTTTCCCCTTTTTACAGTGCTTTACATAAAGGAACCCTTGCTACAAAAATGTAACAAGGGATCTCAATTCTATCGCTTACGCGTGTTTGTTAACAAGCTCCACAAGTGCTTCTTTCGGCTGGTAACCGATCACTTGATCGACAACTTCGCCATCTTTGAATAGAAGCAATGTCGGGATGCTCATTACGCCGAATTTACCGGCAGTTGCTTGGTTTTCATCAACGTCAAGTTTTACGATTTTAACTTTATCGCTCATTTCGCCGTCGATTTCTTCCAATACAGGTGCGATCATTTTACAAGGTCCGCACCAAGTTGCCCAAAAGTCAGCAAGGACTAGTCCTTGGCTAGTTTCTGTATTAAAGTTTGAATCCGTAGCATTTACAATTGCCATATTACATTCCTCCTAAATAAAAGCTTTCATCGAGTATAGCACTGCTGCAGTCCGGAACGCTACTAGTTTGCTTAGAAGCGTCCATTCCTAAACATCGCACTAAATACTTGCTCCTATAACATAAGATAATCCTACTGAAATAACAAGCGAAATAAATCCGACGGCCCTATTATCATTGGCGATCTCTGTATCGATTTTGTAAGTCGGTGTCAGGAACTCAAAGATGAAGTAACCGATCAAAAGCATCACAAAACCGATCGAGCTCCACATGATACTCTGTAGGATGCCATCATTATGTTCATAAGAGAAGCGCAGTACATTTGCAACACCGAACATTTTACCGCCTGTTGCCATCGCAACGGACAGATTGCCACGACGGATTTCTTCCCAGTTCTTATAGGAAGTCACCAGCTCAAAAATAGCCATGAACACGATGATGCTCAGCACCGCTACGCTGTAACGCGCAGCTGTCAAGACAATCGTATTTTCCCAAAAAGACTCCATTACCCGAATTCCCCCGCTCATTACTGAAATTCAAGCACGGTTACACCTGTTCCACCTTCATTCATGCCGCCGGATCGATAGTTCTTCACAGAACGGTGACGCTTGGCGAATTCCTGCACCCCTGTCCGTAATGCACCCGTTCCTTTACCATGGATGATCGATACTTGCGGATATCCTGCCAGCAGCGCATCATCCACATATTTCTCGACGCGGCGCAGTGCATCTTCATAGCGTTCCCCACGTAAATCCAGCTCTGTGCTTACATGATAGGCGGAACCTTTGACCGTTGCAACCGGCTTTTCTTTTAATACGTCCTTTCTCTTTACGAATTCGATGTCTTTTCGTTTCGCTTTTATTTTCATTATTCCAATTTGGAGCAAATATTCTTTGTCGCTGACTTTCTCGACAACGGTTCCTTTTTGTCCCAATGTCAGCAGGAGGACTTCATCGCCAGGCATGAGCTGTTTGGATTCCTTCGTTTGCGGAGCTGCTTTTGCCCCTTTTTTGGCAAGCTCCGGTGAAGCATCTTCCAACCGTTTGCGTGCTTCGATGATTTCATGCTCTTTGACGCTCGCTTGATTTTTCATCGTACGGAGGGAAGCAACGATTTCTTCTGCTTCTTCCCTTGCTCGTTCGACAGCTTTGGCTGCTTTTTCTTCCGCTTTCTGGTACAAGCGCTCACGTTTGGCATCGAATTCCTGCCACTGCTTCTCCAAGTCGCGTTTCAAAGCCTCTGCTTCTTCCAGCTGCGTGCGGGCCGTGTCATAATCATGCTCTGCCTGTCTGCGGGACGTTTCCAAGCTAGCAATCATATTTTCGACACTCTTCGAATCGGTCCCGATCAATTCCTTGGCACTATCGATGATCGATTCCTTCAAGCCAAGTCGACGGGAAATCTCGAATGCATTACTGCGGCCTGGAACACCGATCAGCAAGCGATAGGTCGGCTTTAGTGTTTCCACATTAAACTCTACACTTGCGTTGACGACACGATCTCTGTTATAGCCGTATGCTTTCAGCTCTGGATAATGGGTCGTTGCAACGATAGTCGCTCCGCGCTTGATCGTTTCATCAAGGATGCTCATCGCGAGTGCTGCACCTTCCTGCGGATCCGTCCCAGCTCCAAGTTCATCAAATAGCACGAGCGATTGATGATCGACTTGCTGGAGGATATCGACAATGTTGACCATATGCGAGCTAAAGGTACTCAAACTCTGCTCGATGGACTGTTCATCGCCGATATCGGCGAATACTTCCGTGAAAACGGCCATTTCCCCGCCATCCAGCGCTGGAACTTGAAGACCAGATTGGGCCATCAGTGTAAACAGACCGATTGTTTTGATCGTAACGGTTTTACCACCTGTATTAGGACCTGTGATGACGATTGTCGAATAATCCTCCCCAAGGTCGATATCATTCGCCACTACCTGTTCCGGATCAATAAGCGGATGTCTAGCCTGCTTCAAATGAATGATGCCTTTGTCGTTCATTTTTGGCATCGAACAGCGCATAGCTGCACCTAGTTTCGCACGTGCCGAGATGAAATCAATCTGTCCAAGAATCTCGATATTAGCCAGCAGGATTGCTTCATCTTCCGCAACTCGCATACTGATTTCCTTCAGGATCCGTTCGATTTCCGCCTTTTCCTGCGCTCTTGCTTCCTGCAGCTGGTTGTTCAAATCAACGACAGCCTGAGGCTCCATGAACAAGGTTTGCCCCGAAGAAGACTGATCATGGACGATACCGCCGATTGCCCCTCGGTATTCCTGTTTGACCGGAAGCACATAGCGGTCATTGCGTATGGTAATGATGGAATCTGACAGCATCTTGCTTTTGGAACGAGTATATGACTCCAGTTTTTCTCGTACCCGGCTTTCGTTGGTACGGATACGGGAACGGATGCCGCGGAGGCGTTCAGACGCACCATCCATGACCCGTCCATGATCATCGATTGCATTCTTGATATGACGCTCCAAATCACTCAGCGAAACAAGCTGGTCCACGAGACTGCGGATGATTGGCAGCTCCGGTTCTTCCAGTTCTTCAATGAAATGCTTCAGGTTCTTCCCGCCATAAATCGTACTTGCAATATCCAGACATTCATTGGCATTCAAGATACCACCGATGACGGCCCGCTTGACACTTGCATGGATATCATAAATGCCTCCAAGCGGTATACCGCCGCGAAGCCGGACAATGGAGGCAGCTTCGTCAGTTTCCGCCTGCAGCTGTTCCACTGTTTCGAGCTCCGTTGCCGGCTGTATTCGCATGGCTCTTTTTTTACCGAGTGACGATGCCGCCTGTTCACTCAGCTTTTGTATGATTTTATCGAATTCCAACACACGGAATATTCGTTTATTCATGATTTCCCCCCACTTTTTTAGCTGTTATTTGCGCTGAAAAAGCTCCATCAACTGACTCGTAGACCAAGTATTGATGACAGTCTCCGGTTTCAGCCAGCCTTTACGTGCCATCGCGACACCTACTTCCATGAATGACAGGGTAGCATAGCTATGGGCATCGGTATTGACAGCAATCTTTACGCCAAGCTCCTGGGCCTTTTTCAAATAAGTCCACGATAAATCCAGACGGTTCGGATTGGCATTCAGTTCGATGACTGTCCCTGTCTCAGCTGCCTTTTCAATGAGCCATTCCGGATCGGCTGCATAGCCGGCCCTTCTGCCGATCAAACGGCCGGTCGGATGGGCGATGACATTGACATTCGGGTGCTCGAGTGCTGCTGTCAAACGCGCTTTGATTTGATCTGATGATTGCGAGAAACTGGAATGGATCGCTCCGATGACATAATCCATCTCTTGGAGGAAGTCATCATCAAAATCCAAACGAGCATCCGGCAGGATATCCATCTCGACACCTGCGAATATATGAAAATCAGGATATAGTGCATTCACCCGTTCAATTTCTTCCCGTTGTTTCCGCAGCCGCTTTTCATCCAATCCATTGGCCACTTTCAGATATTTGGAGTGGTCCGTGATGGCAATATAGGAATAACCGAGCTCCATCGCTTGTTTGGCCATCTGTTCGATTGATTGGGCACCGTCACTCCAAGTTGAGTGCATATGCAAATCGCCTTGGATATCCGACAGCTGAACAAGGGGCATTTCCTGCTTGAAGCCATCCAGTTCACCCTGTGCTTCCCTTACTTCCGGCGGAATGAAAGACAAGCCGAAGTGTCTGAAAAATTCCTTTTCGGATTCAAAAGTTATCAATTCCCCTGTTTCCACATTCTCCACACCATATTCGCTGATACGCTCGCCGCGTTTTTTCGCCAGCTGACGCAAGGCAACATTGTGGTCTGCAGAACCGGTGAAATGGTGCAGCGTCGTTGCGAAGGCCGCTGGTTCGATCAATCGGAAATCTACGTTGATATCATAACCTTCTTCCAATGTGACGGATACTTTTGTGTCGCCTTTGGCTATCACTTCTTTCAAGTTATCGATTGTTAGCAGCTGCTCCTGTACGCTTTGTGGATCATTGGTTGCAATGATAAAGTCCAAATCCTTTACCGTTTCCTGCATCCGGCGCAGACTGCCTGCCCGTGCAAACTGTTCGATACCCTCCAATGTATCCAGGAAAGTCTCAATTCTTTCTGCAAGCGGCAGCATCATCGCAATCGGGATACGTTCTGGTCTGGATCCGACATTGGACAGGCCATCGAGGATCTTTTCAGCCGATTTCTTTCCGAATCCGCTTAACGATGCGACTTTCCCTGATTCAACTGCTTCTTTCAAGGTAGTCGCATCCACCACACCGAGCTCCTGATACAACTTGGCAAGCTTTTTCCCACCAAGACCAGGCAAATCAAGCAGCGGTACCAATCCTTCCGGTACATCTTCCTGCAGTTGACGCAATGTATCGGATTCTTCATTTTGAATATATTCTTCGATGACCGCTGCAGTGCCCTTACCTATTCCGTTCAACGATGTGAAATCCTCTATCTCATCAATTGATTGGTCATTGGCTTCCAAAGCAGCCGCAGCCTTCCGGTAAGCCGACACCTTGAATGTATTTTCCCCTTTTAGCTCAAGATAAATTGCAATTGTCTCAAGCAATTTTACGACATCTTTTTTATTGATTGCCATTATCCTCATCCTTCCAAAAACAAGGTAGAAAACCCTTGCGCACGATGCCGCAAGGGTTAACATTTCATCCCATCAGTTCAGTGGGTAATTTATTTGCAACATGGTTCAGCCACAGTTCCTTGATCTCACCTGAAATATATGGTGTATGCTCCACAATCCATGCCGCCAGTATCGACCTGTCCAGCGCTTCCTGCACCGGCGTGATCGGCAGCAATACCGATAGATATAGGATCACGAATGCGAGCAGATAGATTTCAATGAATCCGAGTGCACCGCCGAGGAGCTTATTGACAGATCGCAGGATCGGCAAATCCGCTATGAAATCCAGCATCGATCCGATGATGTGCAATATGATTTTCGTCGCAAAGAAAAGAATAGCGAACGCGATTGCATTGTAGAAAACCTGATCCAGCGGTACGGCGCCGAATATGTCAGACCAAGCGCTGTCGGATGATACATCCGGATAAGGTATCCATAGTTCAAGCTTGGGTGCAAGCTGGTCATAATAAATAGCTGCGACAATGAATGACACGATAAAACTTGCTAAGTGAAACAGCTGCATGATGAAACCGCGCTTCAAGCCGACGAGTACGCCGAACAGGAGCATGGCGATGATAAGTAAATCAATCATTATCCTTTCTTGCCTCTTTCCTTGTGATAGAGCCTAGCAATTGTGCATACTCTTCTTTCAGTTTCAAATAATCATTTGTTGTATTGACAGCCGTCAAAACGGCCAGTTTCGCAGTATCAAGATTCGGATTCGCTTCATGGATCTCCGACATCTTCTGATCGACAAGGCTCGCCACCATCCGCACGCGATGGGCTGGCTCCTGTCCGACAATTGTATAGGAGCGGTTATGTATCTCCACCGTTACACGTGTTTTATCAGATTGGGACACGTTCTCCCCCCTCACTTCTCTTATAATACTAGTCTTAATAGTAACATGAAGGTGTCGATTTAGGAAACTATTCTGTATAGACGGATGGCATGCTATACTAATTGTCAGATTGGAGAGATGAACGTGGGACAAATCGTATTGCAATTGCCGCTGGATACGATCCAGCAGATGAAAAAAACATACAGCAGCACAGAAAAGGCAGCGCCGCCGGGAGCAGTCTTTTCTGCGAAGACACCAAGCTGCGCCATCACTGCATATAAATCCGGAAAGGTCCTTTTCCAAGGGAAAGCGCCCGAAAAGGAGGCAGATAAATGGGGAAGTGCATCAGCAGCCTCAGAAAAAAACACAAGCTCGAAACCGAGCGTCAATGACCACAGTTATGCACCTTCTCCTTCATTATTCACCGCTTCCCATATCGGCTCGGATGAAGCAGGCACCGGTGACTTCTTCGGTCCGATCACGGTAGCGAGTGTGTATGTAGACCAAAGCCAGTTCGCTCTTTTGAAAGAGCTGGGCGTTAAAGACTCCAAGCTTTTAAAAGATGATGCGATCCAGCGCATTGCCAAGGATCTGATGCATGTGGAGCTTCCTTATTCTCTGCTTGTGATGCGCAACGAAAAATACAATCAGCTCCAGCAGCGCGGCTGGTCGCAGGGAAAAATGAAAACGATGCTTCACCATCACGCCATCCAGAAGCTGCTTGCAAAAATTGCGCCGACACAGCCGGAAGGAATACTGATTGACCAGTTCCAGCTGCCGGCAACCTATATCAAACACCTTGCGTCTGAAGGCGAAAAACTGCAACCGCGCGTGAGCTTCATGACAAAAGCGGAAAGTCATTCGCTTGCAGTAGCTGCTGGGTCGATCATCTCCCGGGCAAGCTTTTTGAAAGAAATGGATAAACTGTCCAAACAAGCAGGTTTCACGATACCGAAAGGCGCCGGTGCAGCAGTCGATCAAGCAGCAGGACGCCTGATCCGGACACATGGGCGCCAAGCATTGCCAGTGTTCACGAAGATGCATTTCGCCAATAGCGCCAAAGCCCAGAAATACGTCTAACGCCCATATCCGCGGCGACTGTTGGATTTCCTGATCCGCACAAGCCTGCCAGCAGGTTGCTTGCGGATCCATTTGATGTATTTGGATTTTTCATCCGTCCGAAGCTTTTCGATCGACCCAAGTCGAGATGCAAGCTCTTCATTCGTATACAAAGCGTGGATTTGCTTAGACATGGAAAACATATCAATAGCTGTATCCAGAAATGTGCCGCCCATTTCCTTCGGGATCAGATGATGCTCTGTCAAGGTGACCTCGCCCCTTCCGCAGAGCTCGCATCTGCTTGTTTGCTGTCTGTCCATCTATTCCTCCCGCTTTTCACCAGTATAGACAGGAATGCTGCCTTTTAACGTTATAATTCCCGATAATAGCGCAGCGACACTTGTGTTTCCCCAGTATCCATTTCATTTGTTTTCTGTTCTAGGAAGATAAAACCCCTTGCTTCATAAAAAGGTATTGCCAGTTGGTTTCCTTCTTGAACAGATACCCACTGCGTCCGTGCGCCTTGTTTCTTTTGATCTTGCGTCAATGCCTCGAGCAGCAGTGTTCCTGTACCTTGGTAACGTGATTTTTCCTCTACATACAGCACAAAAACCGCACCAGTTTCAGGCGCTGTCACTCCGCCACCGATAACACCGACTACAGTTTCCCCAGCCATTGCAACATAACCATACCCTCCGGTATCTATGTCTTCCTTAACACGCTCAAGATTATACCAGTGCCCCACAGTTCTATTCTGCGCTTCTTCACTAAGCTTTCCTTCCACTGTCTGCCTCCACCCTTTGGCACAAATACGTGCTATCGCTGCTGCATGAGCTGTTTCGGCTTTCTTAATTTCCATTCTTTTTCCCCCATTGTGTTTTCTTTCGGTTACAGGTTATCATATAGAGAATAATCATAAAAATAAGTAAATAAAGAAAGGGGACGGATGGGTGGACAAAGCTCATATAGAATCTATCTTATTTCATGCTTGGTCGATAAAAACAAGCTCCAAATGGACACATTCTAACCCGGCTAAAGGCCAATGCAGTGTCACTGCCCTCGTGATACAGGATTTGTTCGATGGTGAAATTGTCAAAACTGCCGCACCGGAAGGATGGCATTTTTATAACATCATAGAAGGAGAAAGACTCGATTTCACCGCATCGCAATTTAAAGAAGCACTCCTTTATGAAGATCTTCCTTCCAGCCGAAAAGAAGCCTTAACTGATACGAGTGCGAAGCAATATGAAGAGCTCCGGATGCGAGTGCTTCTATCATTGGATTCGTCTATTTTACTGTCATAAAATCACGGATGAAGGGGATATGCTCCTTAAACAGCTCTTTAGGTAAAGCTTGCCGGGAGAAAAATGCATTATCGGCTGATTCCGCATTGGACTTGATCAGTTCTCCAGTGAACTCCCTGCAGCTATACAGCACTTGCACAAGCGCCGCTTGATCACCATTGGCAAACGTCTTATCGTATTCAGGCCCGGAATATATATGGAACAGGTCAAGATTACCAAGATGGAGACCCGTTTCTTCATAGACTTCCCGCCGGGCTGTATCTGCCGTACCTTCTCCCATTTCCATAAAGCCCCCTGGCAGCCCCCACTCATCGGTATCCCTTCTTTTTTGCAGCAATAGTTCTCCCGCTTCATTCAGAACGAATGCTGCCGCTACCACCATAATCACTTTTTTACGCCCGACCATATTGCGCAAGTATGTAATATAATCCATATACATTCCTCCTATGAAAAAGGATAGCTGGAATCTTCTAGATCCAGCTATCCTTTTTCCTCTTTAACTTCTTAATTCTGCACCATGCTTTTCTTGCACAGCCTCAATGATGCTGTTATAAGATGCTTCCACTTCTTCGTCTGTCAGCGTACGAGTCGGATCCTGGTAAAGCACGGTGAAGGCAATCGATTTCTTGCCTGCTTCCATGTGCTCTCCTTGATAGACATCGAAAATCTGTACCTGCTGGACTAGATTTCCGCCAGCTTCACGAATTGTACGCTGAATGTCACCTGCGTGTGCTGCTTCATCCACTACAAGTGCAATATCCCTTGTAACGGAAGGATGACGCGGAATCGTGCGGAAGCTTGGTACTTCCTCGTATTGATCGATCAAATAGGCGATGTCCAAATCGAATGCATATGTTTCTTTCAGATCAAATGCTTTTTGAACTGTCGGATGCAGCTGACCTACTACGCCGACAACTGTGCCATCAAGGGAAACTGTTGCCGTACGGCCTGGATGGTAGCCATCGACTTGTGCCTGCTGGAATACAGGTTCAAGATCAAGCTGGGCAAAGATTCCCTCTACGATTCCTTTAGCCACATAGAAGTCGACAGGCTTTTTCTCTTGCTGCCATGGCTGCTCCATCCAAGTACCAGTCAATGCACCAGCAAGACGCGCTGTTTCGTTCGGCTGCTCGGTTATCTCTTCTTCTTTGGAAAGGAAAACACGGCCGAATTCGAAGTAGCCCAAGTTCTCTTGCTTACGCGCAACGTTGTAGGACAGCGTATCCACAAGCTCTGGAATGATGCTGAGGCGCAAATGACTATGTTCTTCACTCATCGGCATCTTCAAAGCGACTGCATGCGCTTCTTGCTCCTTCACATCAGGACTCACAAGCATTTCTGTACGCGCTTTGCTTGTCAATGAGTAAGTGATTGTTTCCATCAAACCGGCACCTTGCAAGTACTGCTTCAGCTGGCGTTTCAAGTATTGCTTCGTCGTCAGTTTACCAGCGAAGGCTTCTCCTTCTGGCAATGTGTATGGGATATTATCGTAACCGTAAATACGTGCGATTTCCTCCAGCATGTCTTCGAACAAGCTGATGTCACCGCGTCTAGTTGGTACAGAGACAATGAACTCGCTGTTATCCTGTTCAAAGCCGAATTGCAGTCTGGTCAGGATGGACGCAATGTCATCATCGGAGATTGTTGTGCCCAGACGGTTATTGACACTGGCAGTATCGATCTTGACTTTCTTTTCCTTACGATCAAGTTCGTCGAATTCCACAACTCCTTGTGCAATCTTACCGCCGGCATACTCATTAAGAAGACGTGCTGCATAGGATCCAGCTCGTTTCACGCGATTTGGATCGATACCTTTTTCATAACGTGCGCTTGCTTCACTGCGCAAGTTATGATGCTTGCTGGAACGGCGGATAGCACGGGCATCGAAGTATGCTGCTTCCAGCAATACCGTCTTCGTATCATCGGAAACCTCGGAATTGGCTCCACCCATGACACCTGCAAGTGCGATTGGCTCAGTACCGTTTGTGATGACAATCTCATCGCCTTTCAGTGTCCGCTCTTGATCATCCAATGTCCGGATTGTTTCGCCGTCTTTAGCAGTCCGTACGACAATTTCCTTTGTTGCTACTTTGTCATAGTCGAATGCATGCAATGGCTGTCCGTAAACAAGCAGTACATAGTTCGTAATGTCGACTACGTTATTGATCGGGCGGATGCCTGCTGCCATCAAGTAATTGCGCATCCAAAGCGGTGATGGGGCAATGGTAACGTCTTCGATGACGAACGCACCGTAATACGGGTTCAGTTCCCTGTCTTCCACTTTCACTTGTACAAGATCAGCAGCTTGGCTGTCGCTTGTCTGATAACTTTCTTCGGGCTGTTTGACTTCCTTGTCAAGGATAGCTGCCACTTCATAGGCAACACCTAGCATGCTCATTGCATCCGCGCGATTCGGTGTCAAACCAAGTTCCAAGATGACATCATCCAAGTTCAGCAATTCTGCTACTGGTGTACCCACTTCCGTCTCCTCTGGGAAGACGAAGATTCCTTCTGCGAATTCCTTCGGTACGAATTTTTCATCGATGCCAAGCTCCTGCAGTGAGCAAACCATACCGTGCGATTCCACTCCGCGCAGTTTTGCTTTCTTGATTTTTACGCCGCCTGGAAGACGTGCTCCGGGCAGTGCGGCTGCGATCTTTTGCCCTTGGGCGATATTCGGCGCACCGCAAATGATTTGATAAGTTCCTGTGCCAACATTGATTTGGCAAAGATTCAATTTGTCTGCATTCGGATGCTGTTCACAGCTCTCCACATACCCGACAACCACATTCGTGCTTTCCGGTGCCACGCGCTCGATACTTTCCACTTCGATACCGGAGCGCGTGATTTTTTCAGCCAGATCCTCCGGTGAAATATTATCTATGTCTACATATTGCTTTAACCAATTCAAAGATACATACATATTTTTACCTCCCGTTATGCCTTATGGTATTGCGATAGGAATCGTACATCATTCGTATAGAAGTGACGGATATCATCGACACCGTACTTTAGCATCGCGATACGCTCAACACCCATACCGAATGCAAAGCCGGAGTATTCTTTCGGATCATAGCCGCTCATACGAAGGACGTTGGAATGCACCATGCCGGCACCAAGGATTTCGATCCAGCCAGTATGCTTACATACATTACATCCTTTTCCGTCACAAACCTTACATGTCACGTCGACCTCAACTGATGGCTCGGTGAACGGGAAGAAGCTTGGACGCAGGCGGATTTCCCGGTCAGATCCAAACAGTTTGCGGGAGAATTCCAGCAAGACACCTTTCAGGTCACTCATGCGGACATGCTTATCGACCAGCAGACCTTCGATTTGCGTGAACTGATGGGAATGTGTCGCATCGTCTGTATCACGGCGGTACACGATGCCTGGGCAAATCATTTTGATTGCTTTGTTGCCATCGTATTCACGCATCGTACGAGCTTGTACAGGGGAAGTCTGTGTGCGCAGGAGCAAGTGATCGGTAATATAGAAGCTATCCTGCATATCACGCGCCGGATGATCCTGCGGCAAGTTCAACGCTTCAAAGTTGAAGTAATCCGTTTCCACTTCCGGTCCTTCCTTGATTTCAAATCCCATGCCAAGGAAAAGATCTTCTACTTCTTCAATGATGCTGGTCAATAGATGCGGTCCGCCAGTTTTGACAGGCCGCCCTGGCAAAGTCACGTCGATTGCCTCTTTTTGCAGCTGTTCATTCAGTGCTGCTTCTTCCAATAGATTCTTCTTGTTATCCAATGCTGTTGCAATTGCTTCACGGACTTTATTTGCCAATTCACCGATTACCGGACGTTCTTCCGGAGAAAGTTTCCCCATTCCGCGAAGTACTTCAGTGATCGGACCTTTCTTTCCTAAGTACGCGACACGCACATCCTGCAAACTCTGCAGATTATCTGCTTGCTGTACTTTTTCGATGGCTTCTGCCTGCAATGCTTCGAGTTTTTCTCTCATGCTTTTGCCTCCTATGATTTTTGAGCATAAAAAAAGCCCCTCCCTCTAAAAAGGGACGAGCTTTCATTCGCGGTACCACCCTTGTTGGTATACATGTATACCCAACTTGAAGCTTGATAACGGATCTAGCAATCCGGAAACACCTTTACTTGCCATAAGACAAGGTCCCGGTGCCTGCTCCAGAGTGAAGGTTCATCCGCTGCCGCTAGCGGCATGCTCTCAGTCTGTGGCATGCCTTCCTGTTGCTTGCGATCCGCAGGGATTACTGACTCTTTCCACGCATCTCAATATGAATCTTGTTTCATTATAGAAAATCCCGGGACATCTTGCAACCTTCTTTTACCTATTAACCGTATGATACAGCAGGATGCCAGTCGCAATACTCACATTCAGGGATTCCGCCTTCCCGAAAATCGGAATCTTCACTGCCATATCGCTTTGGGCAATCAATCGTTTGTCGATGCCAGCACCTTCATTCCCGACAAGCAAGGCTGTTTTGTCCGGAGCTGTCAAATCGCGGTAATCGACTGCTCCTTCCAAAGCAGCAGCCCACACTGTATAGCCGTTTTCTTGGAGCTCAGGTAATAATAAGGCCAAATCGGCAGTCAATACAGGCAAATGGAAGATCGACCCTTGTGTGGCACGGATCACCTTGTCATTATACCGATCAGCGGAGCCTTCCCCTACATAGACAGCATCATAACCTGCTGCATCCGCAGTGCGGATGATCGTCCCTAAATTACCAGGATCCTGAACTGCATCAAGCAGCAAAATACGATTATGCCGTTTTAATTTCTTATCCTGCATCTGTAGGACAGCTGCAATTCCTTGCGGTGTCTCTGTCTCCGTGATGGATTTGAAAACATGGTCCGATACGCGGATCGGTTCCAGATCCTGCGCCCATTCCGGCAGCTCCGTCTCTTCCCGCAAAATGAACTGGTCGATCGTCCAGCCAGATTTGATTGCTTCCTCTACAAGATGGAAGCCTTCTATGATGAAGGTATTCGTTTTTGTCCGTTCTTTTTTTCGTTTTAATTTCTGCCATTGTTTTACCTGGGCATTTTGAGTTGATGTGATCAACGCACGTTCACTTCCTCTATCTTGACATATCCTCTATCATACATAGTTTTACAAGCAGCGGTCAAACTATAAAAAAGTGGAGGAGGTGCTCATGCATGGATATAAATATTCGCAGTGCCATCTATGCCAATATCAAGGACAATAATGAAGAACAGCTGGAAGCTACGATTGCGGATTCCATTGACGGAAGAGAAGTTCTTCTTCCCGGTCTAGGCGTACTATTCGAGCTGATTTGGAAAAACGCCAGTGACCAGGAAAAGCAGGAAATGGTCGATGCACTAGCCAAGGGTGTCCAAGCCCAGGCGTAAAATGCATGAAATAGGTCTTGTCTCCCAGGTACGTTTGAGCTACAATTGGATTAACAATATGTGACAGGAGATATGTTTTTTGGATACGTCTTATCTGCTTTCCACACTTAGTCCAACAATGCTCGCTACCTACCAACAAAGAGCAGCCCTATCATCATCCGTAAATTCAAGCCAATCCTTCAGCGACCTGCTCATGCAGTCGATGAATACTAGTTCTCCGGTTCGATTGAACCCCTATGTAACAATGAGCACAATGACGCAAACACAAAGCGTACCAGCTGCGCCATCCGTTACGGAGAATGCTGCCGAGAGTTCCGGCAATAAGAAGATTGATGCAATCATATCCGAGGCAGCCGAAAGATACGGAGTCGATGAAAAGCTCATCCGCTCTGTCATCCAAGCGGAATCGAATTTCAATCCACTGGCTAAAAGCGGTGCAGGTGCACAGGGCTTGATGCAGCTGATGCCCGCCACAGCAGCTGGACTCGGTGTGACGAACAGCTTCGATCCGGAACAGAACGTGATGGCGGGTACAAAATACCTGAAACAGATGCTTGACCGCTATGATGGCAATACAAGCCTTGCTTTGGCTGCATATAATGCAGGACCAGGCAACGTCGATAAATATAATGGCATCCCGCCATTTACCGAAACGACGAAATATGTCAGCAAAATCATGGGCAGTTACCTAGCATAAAACCAGCTTCCATTCGGAAGCTGGTTTTTTCCTTAGTTATAAGTGATTTCTTCGACTGTATCTTTATCCAGTTTGCGGATGACAGCGGTCAATAGTTTCACGGTGTTATCATAATCATCTTCATGCAGCATAGCCGCATGAGTGTGAATATAGCGAGTCGGGATACCGATCGTTATACTCGGGACTCCAACACCTGTCAGATGGATGCTGCCTGCATCTGTCGCTCCGCCTTTGATGGTGTCGTATTGATATGGGATTTCCAGTTCTTCTGCTGTCTGGATGACCAAATCACGCAAACCCTTATGGGCAATATGGGCAGCATCGTACAATACGATCTGCGGTCCGCCGCCAAGCTTGCCGGTCGCTTCCCTGTCACTGATGCCAGGAGTATCCCCGGCAATGCCTGTATCAACAGCAAATGCAATATCTGGACCAATCTTATTGGCTGACGTTGTAGCGCCGCGTCGTCTGACTTCCTCCTGGACGGTAGCGACACCGTAAACCGTCGCCTCCTTGTCCTTGTTATGCAGGTTCTTCAGGATATCAATCGCCACTGCACAACCAATGCGATTATCCCAAGCTTTTGCCAAAAGCAATTTCTCGTTCTTCATCTTCGTGAATTCGAAATAAGGCACAACCGAATCCCCAGGGCGAACACCGAACGCTTCTGCTTCTTCCTTGCTGCTGGCTCCGATATCGATGAACATCTCCTCAACAGAAGCAGGTTTTTTCCGTTTTTCAAGCGGCAATAAGTGTGGCGGCTTGGAACCGATAATGCCGACCAGCTCACCATTTTTCGTATGGACGGTCACACGCTGTGCAAGCATCACCTGACTCCACCATCCGCCAAGCGTCTGGAAGTACAAAAAACCATTGTTATCGATACGCGTAACCATGAAGCCGATCTCATCAAGATGACCGGCAACCATCACTTTCGGCCCATCTGCTCTGCTGCCTTTTTGTGTCGCAATCAAACTGCCCAGATTATCCGTCGTTACCTCATCGGAAAATGGAGAGATGTATGCCCGCATCACCTTGCGGATACCTGCTTCATCGCCCGGAACTCCTGGTGCATCTGTCAAGCTTTTCAGCATCTTCAATTTATCATTCATTGTACCGACCTCCTCTTGTTCAATAGCCTTGATCCTGTCTTGTATGATTCACTTCATTTTTCTTCTTATAAGCCTCTAATATCGAAGCTTCACTAAAGCCGAGGAGCTGACCAAGCAGGAGGAAGCTTTGGAAAAGCGCTTCGTATGTTTTTTGTACTGGTTCGGCGTAAAAAGCGCCAATTGTTTGATACAGATCCAGGAATGCATCTGTCTGATCGACTCTTTCATCAGATAGTGGTGCAGACGTATAAACAAGACCTTTATCCAGTCCGAGTGACAGGATGAAATGCAGCCCATCCACATATTCCTCCAAAATGACACTTAGCTCACTTGGACCTTTTTTGCTCCAAAATTTGAAACAGCGGGTTTCATTGGCCAATTCTCCGATTTCAACCTGAAGGGCTAGTATTTTTTTGCGGAATATATCCCCGCGATCCGCTGATTCCAGCTTATCTTCGATGTAGGCATCCAGCTCGCGCTGTTTTCTGAAAAGATATTCGTAATCCATAGTCAAGACTCCTTCTTGCGTTATTCTTATGTAGTGAGGGTATAGTAAAACGGATGAAACTTCTTCTTTAGCGTAATCGTATCTATACAAAAAGTAAAGGAGGCCTGCTCGCTATGAAGATTATTTTTCTCCTGTTGCTTGCAGGTGCGGCAATTCTTCTGTTTTACACCATCATGAAAGCAAGGAAGGACCCAGTCAATGATCCGTCCTGCCTGGATGCCGAAGAAGTAGAATACCGTGAACAATACGATCATCATTTTACGCTCAGTTACCGCGGCTATCGGATGATCGGAAAGAAATATTTGCATTCCAGGGAAGATAGCATCGAAGTGACCAAGGTTGTGATGAACGCAGTCCATCCAGATCAGCTATCCGGCTTTTCCCGAAACGATCTATATATAATGGAAGAATGTATCCTGAGCCATTTTCCTTATGCGTCCATTGAATGGAAGCAACCGATAAAAGAGCTCGTCCTGACAGAAATTTAAAAAACACTGGAGCTTGTGCAAGCACCAGTGTTTTATGCACTTTCCTTGAAAAACTCTTCCCATTTGATCGTGAATTCCTTCTTGCGCATCAGATAAATACAGATCAGAAGGATGATCATGACTCCCCCGATTGCCGCTGGCGGCAGGTATCGCAGCCAAGTCCCCGCAAAAGAATAAGCCGCAGCAAGCGGGATGCTTGATAAAAAAGAAGCTTTCCCATAAGACCTCCAGTTGCGGTTTGTCTCCATCAAGCATACGCTCAAGATGTGGAAGTGAATGAAAGGAACCAGCCGCATCAAGGCGACCTGAGAAGTTGTAAAACTCGTATGCTTGCCGATCAGCTTCTGTTTCAGCATCAGAATCCGGTTTGCCGACCTCGGAAACCGCTGAGCGATGGCATAAAACAGCAGACTGGATGCGGTAATACCAATGATAGACAGAATAGTACCGGCTACAGCACCGAACAGTATACCTCCCGAAATACACAAGAAAACGACGGGCAGAAATAAAGCAGGTCGCAGCAGATACAGGAAGATGAACAAAAGCGGGGCAAACAATCCGCCCGTTGCGACGACCGTCAACATTACCGAACCAACCTGATCCATAGCTGCTCACTCCCTCTAAGATGTCCCTAATATATATGACAGGAGACGAGCCTTTATGACAAGCACATGGCATTTATCTTTACAAGAAGTAGAGAATCAGGAGGACATGCATGGCGACAAGACATGGAAAGCCGATAACGAACGCGGTATGCTTCGTTTTATGTCGGAATATATGCATTCCGGCCCAGCCACCAAGTGCACCGCCGATGACAGCGGTGATCCAGAGCCTTCGTTCACTGATACGCCAAGCATGCATCCTTGCTCTTCGTTTATCGATTCCCATCCAGCTGAACAGCAGGATATTGACAATCAGCAGATACAGACTAATTGATGGCCACATAAAGATCCCTCTCTATATAAAAAGCCGCTATCCATGGATAGCGGCTTTTTAACTTATTTCAATGCGTCTTTTGCTTTGGAAGCAAGTTGTGCGAATGCTTTTTCATCAGAGATTGCAAGCTCAGAAAGCATTTTGCGGTTCACTTCGATACCAGCAAGTTTAAGACCGTGCATCAAACGGCTGTAAGAAAGATCGTTCATACGTGCAGCAGCGTTGATACGTGCGATCCATAGTTTACGGAAGTCACGTTTTTTCTGTCTGCGGTCACGGTATGCATACTGACCGGATTTGATTACTTGTTGTTTTGCAGTTTTGAATAGTGCATGTTTCGCACCGTAATAACCTTTAGCTAACTTAAGAACGCGTTTACGACGCTGACGCGTTACTGTTCCACCTTTTACACGTGGCATAGTATTCCCTCCTATAGGACAAATAAGTCTTGAAATTTATTATTTAGGTAGCATTTGTTTGATACGTTTAAGATCACCAGCAGAAACAAGTGCATCTTTGCGAAGCTTGCGTTTCTGTTTAGTGGATTTATTGGCAGCCAAGTGGCTAGTGTAACCGTGGTTACGGCTTACTTTTCCAGAACCTGTTTTTTTGAAACGTTTAGCAGACCCGCTGTGGGTTTTCATTTTTGGCATCGTATTTCCTCCTTATATCCTTCGGCTTACTGCTTCTCTACTGTCGGTGCTAGCATCATGAACATGCTGCGGCCTTCCATTTTTGCTTTCATTTCGACCGTTGCGACGTCCTTGCACTCTTCCGCCAGCTTCTCGAGAACTTGTTGGCCTAATTCTTTATGCGTAATGGCACGTCCGCGGAAACGAACGGAAGCCTTTACTTTATCGCCTTTTTCAAGAAACTTACGCGCATTGCGAAGTTTTGTATTGAAGTCGTGATCCTCGATACCAGGGCTCAAGCGAACTTCTTTCACGTTGATTACTTTCTGGTTCTTACGCGCTTCTTTTTCTTTCTTCTGTTGTTCGAAGCGGTATTTACCATAGTCCATAATCCGGCACACTGGTGGTTTTGCGTTTGCAGCCACAAGCACCAAATCAAGATTTCTCGTCTGAGCGATTTCTAATGCTTCCTGACGGGATTTAACGCCAAGCTGGTCACCGTTTGAATCAATGAGTCGAACCTCACGTGCACGAATTTTCTCATTGACATTCATTTCTTTGCTAATAATCATCCACCTCCAGGATATTTTGGGAAACTTATGATCGGGGACAAGATATCCGCCGCTTATCAGTTAAACACAGTTGTAAAAAAGCATAAAAAAAATGCCGGTACGCATACGGCACCCACACTTGTCCTAAAACACTGTTTATCAAAACCTGCCAACTGCCAAGCGGCGTCAATCAGGTGAGAAGTGGGTACTTCTGCTTGTCTCAGATCACATATTTATTTCACTTTTACAATCTTATCATAGCTGATGTATGCTGTCAATCATATTGAAGCCCATTAATCCTGCTCAACTAATGTAACACATTCTTCAGATGCTGACAACCTCCCGTTTTAAAATAATATACGTGGAACTTATTCCCCTACTGCTTCGTAAGTAAACAAAGAGGTGATTAATACATGCAAAAACAGCTCAACATACCGATTACCCGCGGCGAAAAAGTCTGGGATGCCATCGGAATCGGCGGATATATTTTTACAGTCCTTTACTTGATTACAATCTGGCGGCAGCTGCCTGAACAAGTGCCTCTCCACATGGGACTGACCGGACACGTCGATGACTGGGCGGCAAAAGAAAGCCTGCTTCTCCTCCCCGCTCTAAGTATCATTATGTTCACCCTTTTACACCTATTGGGGAAATATCCTCATATCCACAATTACCCGAAACGACTGAATGACGAAAACGCGGCTGCATTTTATCAGCAAAGCCGGATGATGCTGAATAAGGTGAAGAATATTTGTGTACTGGTCTTTTGTTTCATTGAAGTGGAATTCAGTATGATAGCTTTAGGCTGGATTAACGATGGTAGTGGGTGGACAATGATAATTATATTACTTGCAGTTTTTTATCCTATTGTCGAAGGTATGATGAAGCAGCGTAAAATAAAGTGATCAGATAGAAGCAAACTGCTGACTAGAAAGGTAAAGCACATTTTGCCATCATAACTGCTTTACTATTAAAATTGTTTCATTCCTAATTCATAAAAAAGCGCATGCAAATCTACTACCCTTCTGATTTGATTTAATCGCTCGTACAAACCGATAAACTCCAAGTAAAAAGAAAATAAAAAAGCAGAAGCAGCAATCCTTTTTACCCTCATCCAAATACCATTGAACAAATATAATAGCATCCCTATAATAATAACCATAAAGCCTGAAACTCTTTAGCCCCGTTAAATATTCAGCTTACAATTCACCTTATCAAACACAAAAAATCCTTTCACCACAACAATAGTGATGAAAGGATTTTTATTATTATTTACGTAATACGCGATTAGCTACTTCGTCTTTAATTTCTGCAACGAAAGCCTTGAGATCTTTTGTTTCAGACTGCTTTTCTCCGTAACGGCGGATGTTTACCGCTTGGTCGCTTACTTCCTGGTCGCCGACAACGATTTGGAATGGAATCTTCTGTACTTGTGCTTCGCGGATCTTGTAGCCGATCTTTTCTTCACGCTCATCCACTTGCACACGGATTCCTTCCATACGGAGGGCATCCTCCACTTGACGTGCATATGCCAAATGCGCTTCAGGAGAAACCGGGATGATTTTCGCCTGTACTGGTGCAAGCCATGTCGGGAAGGCACCTTTGTATTCTTCGATCAAGAAGGCAACGAAACGTTCCATTGTCGATACGACACCGCGGTGGATAACGACTGGACGATGTTCTTTACCATCTTCACCGATGTAAGTAAGGTCGAAACGTTCCGGCAAGTGGAAGTCCAATTGCACAGTGGACAATGTCTCATCTTTACCAAGGGCAGTCTTCACCTGTACGTCCAGCTTCGGACCATAGAATGCCGCTTCGCCTTCTGCTTCTACATAATCAAGCTCTAGATCTTCCATTGTTTCTTTCAGCATGGCTTGTGCTTTATCCCACATTGCATCATTGTCTACATACTTTTCTTTATCTTCTGGATCGCGGTAAGAAAGACGGAAGTGATAATCCTCGATACCGAAGTCTTTGTACACAGCTTGTACAAGGTTGACGACACGGATGAACTCATCTTTCAATTGATCCGGGCGTGCGAAGATATGTGCATCATTCAATGTCATTGCACGAACGCGCTGCAAGCCGGCAAGGGCTCCGGACATTTCATGACGATGCATGGTTCCAAGTTCTGCAATACGGATCGGCAGGCTGCGGTAGCTGTGCAGTTCATTTTTGTACACCATCATATGATGCGGGCAGTTCATCGGACGAAGCACTAGGTCTTCATTGTCCATTTCCATTGGCGGGAACATATCATCTTTGTAATGATCCCAGTGTCCGCTTGTTTTATAAAGATCTACACTGCCCAGTACTGGTGTATAGACGTGATCATAGCCAAGTTTCTCTTCCAAATCGACGATGTAGCGCTCGATTGTGCGGCGGATTGTCGCACCTTTTGGCAGCCAAAGCGGCAAACCTTGTCCGACTTTTTGATTGACAGTGAACAATTCAAGTTCTTTACCTAATTTGCGATGGTCGCGTTCTTTTGCTTCCTCCAGCATTTTCAAATGATGATCCAGCTCGTTTTTCTTCTCAAAAGCAGTACCGTAAATACGCTGCAGCATTTTGTTATTGCTGTCGCCTCTCCAGTAGGCGCCGGAAATGCTAAGCAGCTTGAACACTTTGATTTTGCCTGTGGATGGAACATGGATTCCGCGGCATAGGTCGAAGAATTCGCCTTGCTCATAGATTGTTACATCTTGATCTTCTGGAATGGCATCGATTAATTCCAGTTTCAATTCATCACCGATTTCACGGAACATTGCTTTTGCTTCTTCACGACTGACAACCTTGCGGACGATCGGAAGGTTTGCATCAACGATTCGCTGCATTTCTTTTTCGATTTTCGGAAGGTCTTCCGGAGTGATGGAAACTTCCAGATCCATATCATAATAGAAGCCATTTTCGATTACCGGCCCTACACCGAATTGTACGTTTCCGTAAATGCGTTTCACTGCTTGCGCAAGCAAATGTGCAGCAGAGTGACGCATGATTTCCACGCCTTGTTCCTGTTTGAGAGTGATGATTTCGATTGCACCGCCGTTTGGCAATGGAGTGCGCAAATCGAATGCAATGCCGTCGACATTGACTGCGATTGCCTGCTTTTTCAAACCTGATGAAATCGAGCCTGCGATATCTTCACCAGTTGTGCCAGCAGGAAACTCTTTTTTTGCTCCATCTGGGAAAATGAATTCTAATACTTCTGCCATTGTTCTTTCCTCCTAAATATAAAAAGCCCGTCCCTTTGCACAGTATACGTGTGCAAAGGGACGAGCGTTCGTCTCGTGGTTCCACCCTAATTCCCGGCAATGTTCACCGGCTCAAGGATCTGTAACGCAGATCAGACGCCGCCGGTTTCCTTTCGTCCCCCGGCAGAGCTGTAAAAGGCGGTAACAGCAAAGCTTGTGCAGGAAGCTTTCAGCCCAGGCTTCCCTCTCTATGAGCGCAAACGGTATTGCTGTCATGTCCTTTATTGTCGCTTCTTGATATAAAGTAAGTATAAGCGCTAAAGCGGGAAAATGCAAGGACATGCTAAAACAAGGAGAAAGGAAATTGATGCAAGGGAAGATACGCGGCTCTTTCCTGAAAAATATTAATGATTGTGAGTGTTTTTGGTTCAGAAGGATGATCGCCATATAAATAGATCTTCTGCGGAGACATGGCAATCAGCGGTGTTATGTTTTTTTCTTGTTTGCCGATCCCAGCAAGGAATAACGGCTCTTCCTCTGCGAACGCAGCGATTTCCTCATCGGAAAAATGAGTACCATCGTCCTTATAAAAGGTAAAATCACGACCTTGTATGACATGTATAACGAAGGAGGAATTAATTGGCTTTTTCCCGATATACTCCCGCAGCGATTCCACATACATCTGATATTCTTCTTCCCGCTTGTACTCTTCTATCGCATCACCGACTATTTCGATCAACGCCTCTCTGTATCCATTGCTGCGAAATTGAATGACTGCATCAAAAAACACCCTGATATGCTTGGCAGCGATTTCCTGAAAAGCCTGGGTAATCTGCTGACGGGACATGCTTGGCTCTTTTGCCTCTTCTTCGTACATATCTCCCACGATTATCGTATGTGTCAATTCAGCTATACGTTTTATCGCTTCTTCATCCTTATAATAATAGACATCCTTGGCAATTTGCTTGATCCATTCCGTCTCTCGATGATGCAGGAATGTTTCCACCAAGGCCATCGCAATCCGCCTGTGATAGCCATCATGAACTGTCGCCACATACCCCCACCGGGCATCTTCATCCACATACACTTGTTTTGTCCCATCCAGCATAGCCAGGCATGAACAGAATGTATCCATCTCTTTTTTTGATTTGATAAACACTTTACGCAATATCAACCACCCTCGCCACTATCAACTGTTACATTATATGGGCGCAGAATGGAAATATGAGCCTAAAAAAAGACAAGCCAGTTTTGGCTTGTCTAAAAAATCAATCGTTTCTTCTATTTTTTCCGAATAAAGGCACCTCGGTTGCGACTCGTTTGATCCTTTCCATGATTCTGCCAGCTTTCACACGTTCCACATCACCGCGATTGGTCGTGGCAATCTGCTGCTCCAGCTGCGCTATGGAATAATTGGATGTGAAGAAGACCGGCAGCCGCTCCATCATCCGATAATGAAGGATGGATCCAAGTATCTCATCCCGGAACCAAGCCGACTGTGATTCAGCACCAATATCATCGAGCATCAATACTGGTGTCTTCTTGAACAGCTCGACTTTCTCATTGACAGAGTCGTCTTTAAGGGATGCTTTCATTTCACGGACAAACTCAGGCATATAAATAAGCATACTGGAGATGTTCCGTTCGGCCAGATAATTGGCGATGGCTCCAAGGAAATATGTTTTACCCACGCCAAATGGTCCGTAAAAATACAGACCCTTCTCAGGGATGGCAGCATCTGTCTGCTGAAGGAACTGCAACGTCTTCAGAATGGCCTGCTGCCGTTCTGGATCACCATGATCAAGCATTTCTGTCGTTGCCTCCAGTATATCCTTTGGCATGTACAGGCTATTGATCCGTGCTTCTTGCTTCTGCCGCTCTTCATGCTGCAGGCGGGAGTGGCATTTGTCGTAGGCAAGACGAATGGCATTCCCCTCCACTTCGAGCGTCGGCGTATAGCCATTCAGGATATTCCGGCATTCCCCAAGCGACGGACAGTCCTGGCATTGCTTGGATTGTGTCGTATATTCGTAAAGACGCATCAGATTACGCTGGATATCCTGTTCGGTCAGCTGCGGATTTGCTTCCAGCACCGCTTTGACCTCTGGATCCTGCCTTACTTGCTGCTGCATACGCTCAAAATTCTCTTTAAAATTGCTGTTTTCCTGCATCCACTTCCGTAAGGATGCTTGAATGGGTTCCATGCGTGCCCCCCTTCCTGCTATCTCTTTAGACTCGATGCTTATTTGCATTGAACTGCTTGAGCATTTCTGCTACATCCGTATCTGGCACGGCTGTACTGGCAGGTGCTTCTGCCTTGTCTTTTTGGTCGAACCACTCCGGGACAACTTCCGCCCGCCCCGCCGTCTTCCTTCTTGCTGCGGGTTGGTTCGTGCTGCTCGCTGTGTTCCACGGCTGGTTGCTGCTCTTGGCAAGCTCCATTGCTTCCCGGACAGTACTTACTTTTTTACGGGCCCAATGCGCGGCAATTTTCTCCATATAAGCTTTCGATAGCTTCATATCGGACTTTAGCAGCACATAATAAACGAGCACATTCATGATGCCTGGCGCCATGCCTTGCTCTGCCATCACATCACGAATGATTTTCAAATCGGCAGCCGCTGCTGTCCCGTTACCGGATATATCCTCCAACAGCTGCTTTGGAGATATCGTCTCCAGCAGCTGGATGAGCTGTTCTTGTTTGGTTGAAGCATGCAGTTCCTGCTTGGCGTCTTTTTGCGGGAGCTCCATGACTTTTTTCTCGGCTGTCTTCGGCCGGGCCAAAAACAGGTCATGACAAGCTACTTTGAACTCTGCCGGAATTAACTCATGCTTATCCGATACAGCCCAAAGCAAAGCCTTGTCCAGTTCATGGGAGGTCAGGCTGTACAGGACTGCCATCGATTCAAGCAGTTTTCGATTCCTGGGTGTAAGAATCACTTCCGGGTCGAGCATCCGCTGTTTCAGCGATTGACGCAGCCACTCGAAATCGACTACGTCGGCTTCGATGGAAGGGCCCCGCTTTTGGTCTGAAGCGCTTGATGCTGTCACCAGCGGCTGAACAGTCCGCTTCGTCAGCTGGCCTGCCGAAAAGACAGCCTCGAACGATGCAGTGATCTCTTCGGCCTCTTCAGGCAATTCTTCCTCTTTGATAAAGAGACTACGCATCTGCTTGAATCTGCTTTCTCCTAATTGGTGGTACAAAAGCTGGGACAGCATGTCATCCTGGAAGAAGGCATCCGGTGAAAACGGTGCATACAGATCGTATGTATACACGTTTTCTTCCCCTTGCTTTTGAAACGTTCGAATAAGACCGATTGCCTCCAGCTGCAGCCTTGCTTCATATAATTGATCCATCGGTATATCCAGCAGTGTCATCAGCATATGATGTGTTTTCGGTTCACAAGTGCCATGATGAACGACATATTCATTGACAAGCGTCTGATACAAAGACACCGCCTGTATCCCGAGCAGCGGCTGATACAAATGAGTCAATGCCACCGAGTAGACTTCCGGGAATGCTGACTTCATCCGGATCATATAACCATCAGCCGGCAGAAGCTTCCCGATATGCTGACTGTTCATACAATCTGTCCTTTCCTTCTTGCAAACTATTACTCTTTCTTATCTGTTTTGATCAAGTCCTTCAACTCTTCCAGGAAGACGCTGATATCCTTGAACTGACGGTAAACAGATGCAAAACGTACATAGGCCACTTCATCCACTTCCGACAGATGTGCCATGACCATTTCGCCGATCTCCTTGCTTTGTACTTCGGATGTACCGCTGTTACGCAGTTCCTTCTCGACATCCGCTACGATATATTCAATCTGCTCCAATGCAACCGGGCGTTTTTCACAAGCTTTGATCAAGCCCCGCATGAGCTTTTCTTTGCTGAATTCTTCACGCGTCCCTTCCTTTTTCACGACTATCAGCGGTGTCGCTTCGATACGTTCAAACGTGGTGAAGCGAAAGCCGCAGTCTTCACATTCCCTGCGTCGTCGGATGGAACGCCCTTCCTCGATGGGACGGGAGTCTAATACTTTTGTGCTTTTATATTGGCAGTTTGGACATCTCATGCCGATCCACCCCATTACCTCCGCAAGCCTCGACAGGCTTCGCGCATTTGCGACACTTCCGTATCGTCTTTTTCCTATTCTACCACGATTCAAGTGAAAAATCGAAGCGTTCTTCGTTCCAACAAAAAAAGGCAGCCGAGGGCTACCCTTTCCATTTACGCAGTGCCAACACTGCATTATGGCCGCCGAAACCAAAACCGTTCGACAGCGCAACGGACAATTCCTGCTCCACTGCTTCATTCGGTACATAAGACAAATCGCAGTCCGGATCAGCATCCCGATAATTGATCGTCGGCGGTACGATGCCATCGCGCAGTGCTTTCAATGTGATGATCGCCTCAACAGCTCCAGCTGCACCGAACAAATGACCTGTCATCGATTTCGTCGAGCTTATAAGCAATTCGCTTGCTTTATCCCCGAATACTTCCTTGATTGCTTTTGTTTCTACTTTATCGCCTTCTGGCGTACTTGTGGCATGGGCATTGATATAATCCACGTCCCCAAGCTCTATGTCAGCCATTTGCATCGCCAGTTTCATGGCACGTGCTGGGCCAAGATAGTTAGGCGCTGTAATATGATGCGCGTCTGTCGTAGAGCCATACCCCACTATTTCGCCAAGGATGGTTGCGCCCCGTTTTTGTGCATGCTCAAGCTCTTCCAACACAAGGATGCCCGCTCCTTCCGACATGACGAATCCATCACGATTGGCATCGAATGGGGAACTTGCAGTCCCAGGTGTATCATTTTGCGTGCTCATTGCCCGCATTTTTGTAAAACCGGCATAAGCGAATGGCGTAATCGATGCTTCCGCTCCGCCAGCAAGAATGGCGTCTGCATAACCATGCTTGATATTAAGGAAAGCTTCCCCGATAGCATGGTTACCTGTCGCACAAGCAGATACCGGGGCAAAGCTAGGTCCACTGAATCCGGTTTTTATGGAGACGATCCCTGCCGCCATGTTGCTGATCATCATCGGCACCATGAACGGGGAAACACGCCGAGGTCCTTTTTCGATCATCGTCTGATGGTTATCTAAAATTGTATTCACACCGCCGATACCGGAACCGATGTATATGCCGACTCGCTCGGGGTTCACTGTTTCGGCCGACAGCTTTGCTTGTTCCATCGCTTGGACAGCTGCACCGTAAGCAAATTGACTGTAGAGGTCATACCGTTCGATTTCCTTTTTATCAAGATATTGCTCCGGATCAAAACCACTGGCGGTCCCGCCTATCTGCGAAGCTATACCAGCAAATTTTTCCGGATCAAGTTTCTTGATACCAGACTTACCGGCCTTGATATTATCCCAAAAAGTTTCCACATCCGCCCCAAGCGGTGTGACAGCTCCATATCCAGTAACTACAACACGTTTATCCAAAAACATACCTTCTTTCTAGCAGTAACTATTAGTACCTGCTATTATATCGGAAGTCAAAATAAAAAGCGACCTTAAGCTATTCATCCTTATGTATGTTTCCCACTTTCCCAATCCGGATACTGCCTGCATTTTGATTACATTAGAAAACCCTGCCTCAAATGAGAGCAGGGTTGATTGTACCAATATCAATGTGATTTCGGCTGTACTGCCACAGGACCCATGCCCCGCGGAAGCTCGGCTTTCTCACATGTCTTAGCTTCAAGTGCGTCAATTATAAAATCAGTAGCTACGTTCGGGTCAATGATGTTGCCACAAGTATAAACATCAATGCTGGCGTAACCATGTTCCGGAAAACTATGGATTGTCAAATGCGATTCGGAGATGATGACCACTCCGCTCACACCATGTGGTGCAAATTTGTGGAACGCAACCTCCCGTACTTCAGCTCCTGACTTCAATGCTGCATCAACGAAAATTTGCTCGATCAGCTGCATATCGTTCAGTTTTTCAGTGTTACAATCCCATAATTCCGCAATGACATGTCTTCCCATTGTATCCAATATACTTCCCCCTTTTGAATATTTACCTAAAAAATAGATGCGTGAATTGCCACGGGGGAAAGTTAGTCCTAAGAGGTCCTAACCCTTTAAGCAGTCACTTAATGCATAAATCCTTCAGGAAAACATTTTTGAAAATATGCTTGTATGCAGCAATGAATGCATGCAAAAAGTAGTATATAGTGTTTGTACCCGTTTGGCAAGCATACGTTCAAAAATAAACCAAGAGGGAAATTAATTTAGATGACTTCCGCTCGCTCTGCTTTGACAAGACCGCTGCCGACTAGCTGAGCCAGATCGACCACTCGGCAGGAATAGCCCCATTCATTATCATACCAGGCAATTACTTTTATTTTTTTCCCTTCCATCACGATCGTCGATAATCCATCGATTGTCGCCGATTGCGGCGTCGTCGTGTAATCGATGGAAACGAGCGGTTCTTCACTATAGGATATGATACCTCGCATATCCGTCTCTGCAGCCGCACGGAATGCATCATTGACTTGTTCTGCTGTAACAGTCTCTTCCACATCCACCACCAAGTCAACAAGCGAGACATTCGGAGTCGGAACACGCAAAGCCATCCCATGCAGCTTGCCCTTTAAATGCGGCAGTACTTCTGCAAGTGCTTTGGCTGCTCCTGTCGTTGTCGGGATGATCGATTGTGTACAGCCCCTTGCCCTGCGGAGATCTTTATGCGGATTATCAATATTCTTCTGGTCATTTGTGAAGGAATGAACCGTCGTCATCAGACCATTTTTGATTGTGAATCGCTCATCCAGTACTTTGACGACAGGTGCAAGGCAATTCGTCGTACAAGATGCATTGGAAACAATGTTATGCAATTCGCTTTCGTAGATTCGATCATTGACACCGATTACAATCGTAGCGTCCACGTTTTTTCCCGGGGCTGTTATGACAACCTTCTTTGCTCCTGCATCCAAATGCGCAGAGGCTGCTTCCTGGGAACAGAATTTCCCGGTTGCTTCGATAACGACGTCCACTCCAAGCTCCTCCCATGGCAGCTGCTTTGGATCACGCTCTCCTACGACACGGATTTTTTTTCCTTCATATACTATCGCATCTGCTTCTGCGGAAATCGCACTCTTCAAATTACCGTGTACACTGTCATAACGCAAAAGGTGGGTAAGCGTCTCTGCCGGGTAGGAAGCATTCACTGCCACAATTTCCAAATCAGGCATTTCCATCGCTTGTCTGCATACCAATCGCCCAATTCTGCCAAATCCATTAATCGCGATACGTGTTGTCATTATTTTGCCTCCTTTAATATGTTACACTATATTGAAAATATCTAAAAATAGTATAACACATTAAAAGAAAAATGCGAACAATAAAGGAGCCCTTTTTAATGGGCTCCTTCTATAATGTTCCACGATGTCAAAAGCTGCTTCAGCTGCTTTTTCGTATCCTCTTTGCTTCCATTATTATCGATGATTGCATCAGCCCGGGCGACTTTGTCAGCCAATGGCATCTGGCTTGCGATCCGGTCCAACGCTTCCTGTTCCGTCAAGTTATTACGATGCATCAGCCGCTCCAACTGGACTTCAAAATCGACTGAAACTACGACAACTTTGTCGACTAGATGCAATTGGTTGCCTTCAAACAAAAGCGGAATATCAAGAACGACTGCTGGATGCAAGGGTTTGAGCCGATCACGCTCAGCAGTCATCCTTTCTCTGACGACAGGATGTACAATTCCGTTCAAGGTCTCCCGTTTACCTGGATCAGGGAAAATGATGCTGCCCAGCTTCGGCCGATCCAGCGTCCCATCCGGAAGCAGGATTTCCGCTCCAAACGCTTCGACAATGGCAGCCAAGGCCGGCTCACCGGGCTCGACGACTTCCCTGGCGACTACATCAGCATCGATGACCGGAATATCGTATTCCCTGAACAACTCGCTTACTGTACTTTTTCCGGATGCAATGCCTCCGGTCAGTCCGATTACAATGCCCATGGCTGGATCCTCCTTCATTGCTGACAAGCTGTGCAGATATGTGTGCCTCTCCCGCCGACTTTGATTTTGATGATTTCCCTGCCGCAGTTCGGGCATGGCGTTCCTTGCTGGCTGTACACGAGCAATTGTTTCTGGAATGTACCTATTTTTCCTTGGCTGTTCACATAACTCCGGATCGTACTGCCGCCTTTTTCGACTGCTTCCAGCAATGTCTCAGCAGCAGCTTGCTGGATGCGGACTAATTCTGTATCCTCAATCGACGAACCGCGACGTTCCGGATGCACACCCGCTTTGAAAAGCGTTTCATCTACATAAATATTACCCAACCCAGCCACCACCGACTGATCAAGCAAAATATTTTTGATCATCCGGCTGCTTCGCTGTACCTTTTCCTTGAAATAATCCAAAGTAAAAGATTCGTCAAAAGGCTCTGGTCCCACCAAGGTCAGCGGTGGTGCGTCATATTCCTGTCCTTCCTTGAACAAATGCATCGTACCGAATTTACGGACATCATTATAGCGAAGCTGTTCCCCATTCGTCAGGTGGAAAATGACATGGGTATGCTTGTCATCCGGCTCCGTTTCCCGCTTGACGGAGAACTTCCCTTCCATCCGTAAGTGGGAAACAAGTACATCTCCATCCAAATAGAACATGAGAAATTTCCCTTTGCGGCCGATAGATCGGAAAGTCTGTCCTTTCAGCCGCTCTATGAAACGATCTGTGCCTTCATCGAATTTTATGATTTTAGGCCAGCGGACAGTGATATCTTCAATCGTCTTATCGACGACAAGCTGTTCAAGTGTCCTCCTGGCTGTTTCTACCTCTGGTAATTCTGGCATTCCTTGTCCTTCTTTCCGTGCTTATTTCGCGTCGTACCATGTTTTGCCGTATGCATATTCCACTTTAAGCGGCACATCCAGCTCTACTGCATGTTCCATGACATCCGGCACGATCTCCTTCAATTTCTCGATTTCCGATTCAGGAGCTTCCAAAATCAATTCATCATGCACTTGCAGGAGAAGTTTCGCTTCCAGCTGCTCTTCTTCCAAGCGTGCCGCCAAATCGATCATCGCCTTTTTAATGATGTCTGCCGCACTGCCCTGGATCGGCGTATTCATCGCTGTACGCTCGGCAAAGCTGCGCACATTGAAATTCCGGCTGGTCAGATCCGGTAAATAGCGTCTGCGGTTCATGATGGTTGTAACAAATCCTTTTTGTTTGGCATCCTGAACGATATCTTCCATATACGTTTTCACGCCTGGGAAGCTCTTAAGATAACGATCGATGAACTGCTGCGCTTCCTTGCGCGTGATTCCAAGACTTTGGGATAATCCATAATCGCTGATACCATATACGATTCCAAAATTGACTGCCTTCGCCTGGCGACGCATATTGCTCGTGATATCCTTCTCTTCGACGTGGAAAACATCCATCGCTGTCCGGCTGTGAATATCCATATCTGCATTGAATGCCTCGATCAATTTTTCATCTTTGGCAATATGTGCCAGCACACGCAGTTCGATTTGGGAATAATCGGCGGCAAAAATGACCGACTCCTCTTTTGATGGAACAAAAGCTTGTCTGATTTTCCGCCCTTCTTCCAGTCTGATAGGGATATTCTGCAAATTCGGCTCCGTCGAGCTCAATCGTCCGGTTTGTGTCAATGCTTGATTGAAGCGGGTATGAATTTTATTCGTTTCCTTGTCCACAACCTTGAGCAGACCTTCGATATAAGTGGATTGAAGCTTGCCTAGTTGACGGTACAACAGCAGCTGCTGGATGATCTCATGCTGATCTGCAAGCTGTTCCAATACATCTGCTGATGTAGAGTATCCTGTTTTCGTCTTTTTGATGACCGGCAACCCGAGCTTCTCAAACAGGATCGGTCCTAGCTGCTTCGGTGAATTCAAATTGAACTCCTCACCAGCTAGTTCATATACCTTTTGTTCGATTTCAGCGAGTCTGCCGGCAAGCTCTTCTTTCATCTCCTTGATACGATCCACATCCACCTGCACCCCGAGATATTCCATTTCGCCAAGAATGGCAGCTAGCGGCATCTCCAGGTTAAGGAACAGGTCGAGCTGTTCGTAACCTGAAAGCTTTTCCTCTGCCTCCGGCTTAAGTTTGTAGATGACCATCGCTTTCCGGCCAAGATGCTCACTGAATGCATTCAAATCCGGCACCTTCATCTTCGCACCTTTTCCATATACTTCTTCATCATATAAAACATCATTTTCGCCGAGACGATGTCCGATTGCCGGGATGTCATGATGATTTTCGGATGGATTGATCAAGTAAGACGCCAAGAGTAAATCAAAATTGGCATTCTCCAATGTTATGCCATGATGCAGCAATGCTACGACTGATCGCTTCACATCAAAAACCCATTTCGCTTTGGAGCCATCCTGCGCCCAAGCTTTAAATACATCGGATTCATACGCGACCTCCGAAGGAATGAAATAAGCACCGTTCTCATTGGCAAGACCGAAGCCTTCGATTTGCGCAGTATGATAGTTATCCGTCAGCATTTCGACGACAAGCGCATCCTCACCTGTGAATAGATCCTCCGTAACCTCTTCCACAATCGTCACATCAAGCGGTGACAGCTCTTCTGACACTTCCTCCGGCGCGCCTTCCTCACCAATCCTGCCCAGCAGCGACTGGAAGCCCAAATCTTTGAAAATCGCACTGACAGATGCGCTTTGATAGCCATCGTAGTTGATTTCGCCAAGGCTCACTTCGATCGGTGCCTCTGTTTCGATTGTTGCCAGCTCCCGACTCATGAACGCCGATTCTTTATTGTCAGTAAGCTTTTGCTTGATGCTCTTCCCTGATACATCATCCAGCTGCTCATAAATGCTATCAAGTGTTTGGAACTGTTTCAGCAGTTTAACTGCCGTTTTTTGCCCGACGCCGGGAACACCAGGTATATTATCGGAGCTGTCACCCATGAGTGCTTTCATGTCGACGATCTGTTCAGGCGTTACTTCCATGTTTTCAAGCAGGAACTCCGGCGTATAAGAATCGATTTCGCTTATGCCTTTCCGTGTAAGCTGTATCGTCGTCTTATCACTAACAAGCTGCAGCAAATCCTTGTCTCCGGAAATGACTTTGATTTCGAAGTCATCCGCTTCTGCCTGCTTCGCCAAAGTTCCGATGATATCATCGGCTTCGTATTGGTTCAGTTGATAATGTTTGATTGAGAAAGCATCCAGTAATTCACGCAGCAGCGGGAATTGTTCCGATAACTCGGGTGGAGTTTTCTGACGGCCACCTTTGTATTCTTTATATGTTTCATGACGGAAAGTCGTCTTGCCAGCATCGAAAGCGACCAGCATATGTGTCGGCTTTTCATTTTCCAATATTCGGAGCAGCATCGTTGTAAATCCATAAATGGCATTTGTATGGATGCCTTTGTCATTATTTAATAATGGCAGGGCAAAAAATGCCCGATAAGCAATGCTGTTACCATCGATCAAAACCAATTTATTCGTCATACTTCAAACTCCTTTATCGTCGTTCCAGTATCTTTTCATTAGTTTACCATGTTTCCACGCTGAAACAAAAAAGATCGTCCAGCTGGACGATCTTAGCCGAGTGCCTTTGGCAGCCGGATGGAAAAGGTGGTGCCTTTATTCACTTCACTGCTTACCGTAATCATTCCATCATGTGCCTCGACTACATGTTTAACGATGGCAAGTCCCAGTCCCGTTCCTCCGGTATTACGGCTGCGTGCCTTGTCGACACGATAAAAACGCTCAAAAATTCGATCGATTGAACTCTCTGGAATCCCGATTCCCGTATCCGATATCTCGGCAAACACTGCATCATTCGATTGTGTCACCTTCAGCTTGACCTTCCCATTTGGCGGTGTATAGTTGACAGCATTATTCATCAAGTTGATCACAAGCTGCTTCAGCCGGTCCTCATCACCACGCATAATGACACTGTCGGGAAGCTCCAACTCCACATCAATCTGCTTGCTTGCAGCATGCTGTTCGATCATCGGCATGATCGTATCAACCATTGTACTGAAATCGAGTCTTTCCACCTTCACCTGAAGTTCATCTTTTTCCAGACGCGAGAGCTCAAGTAAATCCTTCACCAAAGCCTGCAGGCGCTGACTTTCATTATTGATGATCGTAATGAAGCGCTCCGTAAGGTCTTTATCATCCAAAGCACCTTCTTCCAGCAATGTTTCAGAAAAGCCGCGTATCGATGTGAGTGGTGTTTTCAATTCATGCGAGACATTGGCTACGAAGTCCTTACGCATCTCTTCGACCCGTTTCAAATCCGTGATCTCATAAAATACAAGTACAGCACCCTTCAAATCATAGGAGTCATTGAAAATTGGTGCTGCAACGATATCGAAGAAACGCTTTTCTTTTTCACGCTGAAGCGTGAAAGCATCACGTACCTTTTCTTCATAAAGAAACGCCTCAGAAACGACATGATGGATATTGCTTTGGGAAATCGTGTCATGGTATACATGGCCGATATAATCCTTGTCCTTCCCACCGAAAACGGATAAGAACTTCCGATTGACCAAATGCACATATCCGCGTTCATCAACGAGCATCAAGCCACTTTCCATGTTGTCGATCACTGTCTCCAGCTGATCTTCCTGCATCTTCTCCAGAAGCTCCAGCTCATGCAAATTGCGCGCGATTTGATTCACCGAGCGGATCAGCCTGCCGGCATCTCCGTAAAAATTTTCATAATTCCTAGCCTTATAGTTCCCCTTCACAAGCTCCTCCGCCACTTCGGCAGTCATGGACACAGGTTTGATATAGCGTTCCTGAATTCGGTATAAGACGGAAATGATGAGTGCCGCACCAATGAGCAGGACACCCCAGAGAATAAACCACTCATCGGTGATTTGCATAAGGATAAAACCGATTGCCGCAAAGATCAGCAGGATGAGCGATCCATAGACGGCAATCCCATAAGAGCTGCGACGCATTACTGCGGCTCCTCCATCTTATAGCCCAAACCGCGAATGGTCTTGATATATACAGGATGTTTGGAGTCAGGTTCGATTTTTTCACGAAGATGGCTGATATGTACATCCACGATTCGCGTATCCCCAACGAAGTCATAATTCCACACGGAGCTCAGAAGCTGATCACGTGACATGACACGCCCCTTGTTTTTCGCCAGATACAGTAAAAGCTCAAATTCCTTGCGAGTAAAACTCAAGGATTCCCCATTAATGGATGCTTCATATTGATCCGGGAAGATGGATAATCCCGAAATCTTGATTTCGCCGCTTTCCATATAATTATCACTCTTATTGGTACGACGCAAGATAGCCTTGATCCGAGCAACAACCTCTTTCGGGCTGAATGGCTTCGTGAGATAATCATCCGCACCAAGCTCGAGTCCAAGCACTTTGTCCAATTCCTCATCACGCGCTGTAAGCATGAGGATCGGTGTGTCAATCTGTTTCTGCCGCAGCTGCTTGCAAACTTCTGTCCCGTCCAATTCCGGCAGCATCAGATCAAGGACGATCATATCGTATGTATTCTGCAATGCCTTCTGCAATCCAGTCAGGCCGTCGAAGGCTGTTTCCGTTTCAAACCCAGCTCTTTCTATATTGAATTGCAGTAAAGTTACGATGGATTCTTCATCATCAACAATAAGTACTTTTTGTGCCATGGATACTAGCCCCCTCTATGCAACATCATACCTTTTTCCAACTGTAAAGTGAACCTTGCCAATTCGCTTTCTCTGTTAAGAGTTTGTAAATATAAAAAAGCCGCTACCATAACGATAACTTTCCATCGTCAGCAGAAATGGAATCGGGCGGCTGATTAGCCTCCCGTGCCGGCTTGCTTTGGCGTTTCACCAATGCCCTTCCCGGAATGCTGCAGTAGCAAGAAATCGCATGAAATAGTTTTATATTTATTGAGGAGTCTCCGTCACATTTCCTTTCGATAAAACGGATAAATTCACCTTTCGTTCATGCAGCTTGGCTTATGTGTAAATAATCCCCAGAACGCCACCCTATTCTTTTAACATTATTTACATCAGAAAAAATCCGAACTTAGTCAAATTCTTTATATAAGAATTTACAACATAGTCCGGATTTTTCTGAGACCGACATACTTATTCCAGTCTCATCGATATGTTATTGAAGAACGGTCATGACTTTGCGTACGGATTCAACCGACTTATCGAGCTGCGATTTTTCATCATCCGTAAGCTCTAGCTGGATAACATCTTCCAGTCCATTGCCTCCGATGATCGTCGGCACTCCAAGAAATAGATCGTTGTAGCCATACTCCCCTTCCAAGTAAGCAATGGAAGGAATGACACGGCGCTGATCTTTCAGGATAGCTTCCACCATGACGAGAAGCGAAGCTGCCGGTGCATAATAAGCACTTCCGTTTCCTAGCAAGTTGACGATTTCACCGCCGCCTTTGCGCGTGCGTTCGACAATGGCATGGAGGCGATCTTCAGGAATCAATGTTTCAAGCGGAATGCCTCCTGCATAGGAGTAACGGATGAGCGGCACCATGTCATCCCCATGTCCGCCTAGGACGAAGCCAGTGATGTCTTTGACAGATAGGTTGAGCTCTTCCGCTACGAATGTACGGAAACGGGCTGTATCAAGAACACCGGACTGACCGATTACACGGTTGCGCGGGAATCCGGATGTTTTGTACACCGTATATGTCATCGCATCGACCGGGTTAGTAAGTACGACAATGATGCTGTTCGGTGAATACTTCACAACTTGTTCCGTAACGGATTTCATGATCTTGCTGTTCGTATTCACAAGATCATCCCGGCTCATACCAGGTTTGCGGGCGATACCTGCAGTGATGACGACCACATCGGAATCCTCTGTGTCGGCATAGTCTGCTGTACCCTTCACATGTGCATCAAAGCCCTGTACCGGAGATGCTTCCAGCATATCCAATGCCTTACCTTTCGTTGGATCTTCCATGTCCGGAATGTCGACTAACACGACATCCGCAAGCTCTTTCTGTGCGATCAGGAATGCTGTTGTAGCCCCTGTGAAACCACTGCCGATTACAGATACTTTTCTACGCTTGATTGCCATGATGTTTCCTCCTTTGACACATTAGTCCATATTTTTAATCAGTTCATCACCAAATTCGGACGTCTTCACTTCCGTAGCACCGTCCATCAATCGAGCGAAGTCATACGTGACAACTTTGGAAGCGATCGTTTTATCCATAGCTTTCGTGATCAAATCTGCCGCTTCTCTCCAACCCAAGTGCTCAAGCAGAAGCACTCCGGAAAGGATGACAGAAGATGGGTTCACTTTATCCAAACCAGCATACTTCGGTGCTGTACCATGTGTCGCTTCAAAGATGGCGTGACCTGTTTCATAGTTGATATTCGCTCCTGGAGCGATACCGATACCGCCGACTTGTGCAGCAAGTGCATCAGAAATGTAATCTCCATTCAAGTTCATCGTCGCCACTACGTCAAATTCTGCAGGACGAGTCAAGATCTGCTGAAGGAAGATATCTGCAATCGCATCTTTGATGACGATCTTGCCAGCCGCTTCGGCTTCCTGCTGTGCTTTGTCAGCAGCTTCACGGCCTTGGTCTTCGGCAATCTTATCATACTGCTGCCATGTGAATACCTTATCTCCGTATTCAGCTTCAGCTAGTTCGTAACCCCAGTTTTTGAAGGCGCCTTCGGTGAATTTCATGATGTTGCCTTTATGAACCAGTGTCACACTTTTTCTGTTTTCCTGGATTGCGTAATCAATCGCTGCGCGCACCAGTCGCTTTGTTCCTTCTTCCGATACTGGCTTGATGCCGATACCGGATGTTTCCGGGAAGCGAATTTTATGTACTCCCATTTCATTTTCAAGAAAATCGATGACTTTTTTCACTTCCGGTGAACCCTTCTGCCATTCGATACCAGCATAGATATCTTCCGTATTCTCGCGGAAGATCACCATATCTGTATCCTCTGGCTTCTTCACTGGTGAAGGAACACCTTTGAAGTAGCGGACCGGACGTAAGCAAGTAAACAAATCAAGCTCTTGTCTTAGCGCTACGTTCAATGAACGGATACCGCCGCCAACCGGCGTTGTCAATGGACCCTTGATAGCAATCTTATATTCGCGGATCACATCAAGTGTTTCTTCCGGGAGCCATTCGCCTGTCTTATCGAATGCTTTCTGACCTGCATAAACTTCTTTCCATTCAATCGACTTCTCGCCTTTGTAAGCCTTATCCACTGCAGCCTCGAGTACACGGCTTGCGGCAGCCCAAATATCAGGACCTGTTCCATCTCCTTCGATGAAAGGGATGACCGGACGGTCTGGTACTTGCAACGCTCCGTTTGTTACTGTGATTTTGTTTGCTTCAGCCATGTTCGATTCCTCCTAAATAAAATCTGATACTCTATCAGTTTAGCAAATATTGGCCACTATGGTTGTAAAATTATTAGACTCTTTCTTCTAATGGTGTATACGTGCGATGTGTTTCCCCGACATATTCGGCCCGCGGGCGAATTAGACGGTTATCTGAGTACTGCTCCAAGATATGCGCGATCCATCCTGAGAAACGGCTCACCGTGAAAATTGGTGTATAAAGATCATGATCGATTCCCAAGCTGTAATAAACAGTTGCGGAATAGAAATCGACGTTAGCTGGAAGATTCTTTTCGCGCTTGACGATATCCTCTACCTTTATGCTCATCTCATACCATTTCGTCTGACCGGAGATTTCTGTAAGTTCACGAGACATTTCTTTAAGGAATTTCGCACGGGGATCACCTGCTTTGTAAACACGATGTCCCATACCCATGATCTTCTCTTTGTTTGCAAATTTCTTTTCAAGATATGCTTCCACATTCTCGACTTCGCCAATGTCGAACAGCATTTCCATCACTGCCTCGTTTGCGCCGCCGTGAAGCGGTCCTTTCAATGCACCGATAGCTGCTGTTAGGCCGGAATACATATCGGACAACGTACCGACACAGACACGCGCTGTAAATGTAGATGCATTCAATTCATGGTCTGCATGAAGTACAAGCGCCTTATTCATCGCTTCGACTTCGATGTCTTTCGGCTCTTGCTCATTGAACATGTACAGGAAATTCGCAGCATAGCTGTAATCTTCCCTCGGTTGCACCGGTTCCTGACCGGAACGGATACGGGAAAATGCTGCCACTAGTGTCGCAATCTGCGCTTGAAGGCGGATTGCCTTTTTCGCATTCGCTTCTGCTGTATTCACTTCTGCATCCTCATCATACAACCCCAGCAGTGAAACAGCCGTGCGAAGTGCCGCCATTGGGTGAACCGCTTTCAAATCACATGATTTCAAGTGTTCGATGACCGCTTCCGGAAGCTTTGCCTGCGCAGCCAATTCCCCTTTCAGCTGTGCAAGCTGCTCCTCAGTCGGCAGCTCACCATGCCATAACAAATAAATTACTTCCTCGAAACTGGAATTACTAGCAAGATCGTCGATGCTATAACCGGCATATGTCAACTGATCATCGATGATCGAACTGATCTTGGATTCTGCCGCTACAACACCTTCAAGCCCCTTAACTACTGCCATGTTAATCTCTCCCCTTTAGTAAAAGTCAAAACGCTAACATGTGTAATAAAAAATTCAAGTTGCTAGATATTTGAGTGAAGCACTTTCATTATAAACATAATATTTGAGTTTGTGAAATGAAAACGTTTTAATTTTTTTGTTTTCTTTATTATCTGATTATTACCAAATTATTGTCACTTTGTAAATAGTCCGATGATTTGAAACACCATATAGGCGATTCCCGCTCCGATCAGCGGCCCTACTGCAACTCCGTTCAATAGCACAACAGCAAGGATTGTTCCGATTACAAGTGCCACCGTCACTTGCGGATCCGATGACATCAGGTTGACACCGTATTTGCCGAGCACAGCCACCAGGATACCTGCTGCCAATGCTACCCATGCATAATATGATTTCACACTCGCATATAAATCTTTGAACCCAATTTCACCACTCGCTATCGGGACAAGCACCGCAATGGTAAGCACTGTTATCCCGATACTCAGTCCTTTGGACGCAAGGAAGGGAAACAGCTTGTCATCCAGCTGCAGGACTTTGATGCCGAGCAGGATGTATGCTGCGATTGTAATCGATTGGTTCTTTCCGATGATTCCTAAAATAAGTATGATTACTAAAAATAATGATGATGTATTTAACAAAATTTTTCCTCCAAACTTTCTTCACTACAATAAAGGATGTGAGCTCATGCAAATGACAACCCTTCACCAGCTGCTGCGATTATGCATTGTCCTGGGAACCACTGCCGGCAGTATTGCACTCATTCTGCTGGCTGCTCCTTATGTATATCCATTTATCATCTCTGTCATCCTCGCTCTCCTGATGAATCCAGCTGTCCGCTTGATTGAACGAAAGACAGCTTTAAACAGGACGGCAGCTGTCGGACTTATCTTATTAATTTTTTTGGGATTATGCCTTGGCGGACTTGCATTGGCCGTAAATGAAATTGCTCAAGGGGCAGCCTATCTTGCCAAAACAGTACCAGTTCATTTCACTGATTTTGTAAACTATGTACAAAAGCTCGTGGAATTATATATTGTCCCTTATTACGAGCGACTGATGTCTTTTCAGCAGGATTTAAATCCCGGCCAGCAAGAAGCACTGGATGAGAATCTCCAAGCTGTCATCCAGCACCTTTCCGTTACACTTGGAGAAGGGATCCAAGCAGCACTGGAGGCTGTCCCCCTGCTGCTTGGCAAGGCCCCGCTTTATATAAGCGTCTGCATTTTTGCATTGCTTGGGACTTTTTTCATTTGTAAAGACTGGGAGAAAATCACAGCCTTCTTAGATCGTTTTCTTCCTGCCTTACTGCTTACTTCCACCAAACAAGTGGGGAAAGGTTTATTAAGGGCATGTGTCGGTTTTCTGAAAGCGCAGGCTTTGCTGCTAAGCTTGACATTCGTCATCATGTGCTTAGGCTTTGCCGTGCTTCGTATCGAGCATCCGATTGCTACGGCCTTTTTCATTTCCCTGGTCGATATCGTACCTTATTTAGGGACAGGCATTGTCTTCGTTCCTTGGATCCTCTACAGCTTCCTGACGGGTAATTTCCCTTTGACAATAGGACTGGCTGTACTGTATCTCGTAATCGTGCTGCAGCGGCAGCTTATGGAACCTAACTTACTGTCCGTCCAAATCGGGCTGCATCCGTTAGCTACACTGATTGCCGTCTTTGCTGGATTCCAGCTATTAGGCTTTATCGGACTTCTTGCCGGTCCCGTGCTGCTAGTAGTTTTGCACACCCTTCACCATACTGGCGTCCTGCATGTCCTATGGCAATATATCAAAAACGGCAAACAGCCTTAGCGGCGGTAGACTCTGATAGTATTTTTCGATACCAGCCGCATAAGCAGTGCCTGCACCCAATAACGCAGTCTTTTACGGGTAAACGGCAGCAGAAACAAAAGACCTATCAAATCGCTGAAAAAGCCGGGCAGCAACAACAGAAAACCGCCAATCAATATACATGTTCCATTCAAAAGTTCATCCGTGGGCGGCTGGCCATTCTGCATTTGTTCCTTGGCCCTCCTATATGTCTGAAGTCCCTCGCGACGAGCAAGTGCCACTCCAAGCAGACCCGTTGCTACGATAAGTAGGAACAGCCAAAGAAAACCGATTTTCAAACCAGCCCAAATGAAAAATGTTATTTCAATGGCTGGAAACAAGATAAAAAGAAAAAGCAACGCTTTTTTCATACACAACGCTCCATTAATCAGAATAGCTTTAGTTTAACACAGCCTAATAGCAAATAAAAAAGGAGAGGGTCTCATCCCTCTCCTCCATTCTTATATCTTATAGGACACTAGCATGTCCATCATAAATATCACCTTTAGCCGCATCGACTGTCACCAATGCACCATCGGTAATTTTCGATGTAGCTTCGGCCACACCTACTACAACCGGAATACCAAGGCTTAGACCGACAACAGCTGCATGTGAGGTCAAACCGCCTTCTTCTACAATCAGGCCGCCTGCTTTCTCGATAGCCGGCATCATGTCTTTATCTGTTCCGTATGTTACAAGGATATCTCCTTGCTGTACAAGACGCTGTGCTTGGTCAGCATCTTTTGCAACGACAGCTTTTCCATAGACACTGCCTTTACCGATGCCTTGGCCTTTGGCAAGGATATCGCCGATTACATGAACTTTCATCAAGTTCGTCGTACCAGTTTCACCTACAGGTACGCCTGCAGCGATGATGATGCGGTCTCCGCGCTTGAACAAATCAGTGGACAAGCCTGTATCCACAGCAAGATCCAGCATGTCATCCGTAGATTCCACGCGTTCACCAGTAATCGCTTGAACACCCCAAACAAGGGAAAGTCTGCGATTGGTCGCTTCATCGAATGTTACTGCCACGATGGGAGCTTTCGGACGGTACTTCGAAATCATTTTCGCAGTATAGCCGCTTGAAGTTGCTGTAACGATTGCACTTACACTCAAATTGATGGCTGTATGACCGACAGATTGGCTGATTGCATCTGTAATCGTCATATCACTTGCTTTGGAACGCTCTTCAAGGATTGCTTTATGGTCAAGTGCAGTCTCCGCTTTACGAGCGATGTTATTCATCGTGCGAACTGCTTCGACTGGATAGTTACCAGCTGCTGTTTCACCAGAAAGCATGATTGCATCCGTACCATCGAAAATCGCATTCGCAACGTCAGAAGCCTCTGCACGTGTCGGGCGCGGATTGCGCTGCATGCTATCAAGCATCTGAGTAGCTGTGATAACTGGTTTACCAGCGATGTTGCATCGTTTGATCATTTCTTTTTGTGCCAAAGGTACATCTTCTGCAGGGATTTCCACACCAAGGTCACCACGTGCAACCATCAGACCATCACTCACCTGAAGGATTGCATCGAGGTTGTCGAAGCCTTCTTGGTTTTCGATTTTAGGAATGATTTGGATATGACCAGCTTCATGCTTTTCAAGCAATTCACGGATTTCCAATACATCGGATGGACGTCTTACGAAAGAAGCCGCAATGAAATCGATGCCTTGTCCGATACCAAACTCGATGTCGCTTGCATCCTTGTCTGTGATACCTGGAAGGTTCACGCTGACACCCGGTACGTTGACACCTTTTTTGTTCTTAAGCAAACCAGAGTTCAATGCTTTTGTTTTGATTTCATTATTCGCTTTATCGATGTCGAGTACTTCCAATTCAATCAAGCCGTCATCCAAAAGAAACTTCGATCCAACATGCACATCATTGATCAGACCTGGATACGTTACAGAGAATCTCTCTTTGGAACCTTCCATCTCGTTCATGCTGACAAAGATCTCGTCACCCTTTTCAATGTTAGCTTCGCCGTCTTGCAGGATGCCGGTACGGATCTCAGGACCTTTTGTATCCAAAAGGATAGCTACCGTTTTGCCAGTGCGTTTTGAAGCTTCGCGAATGTTTTTGATACGAGCGCCATGCTCTTCGAAATCCCCGTGGGAGAAGTTAAGGCGTGCAACATTCATACCTGCCTCGATAAGCTGAACTAGTGTTTCTACGGACTCAGAAGCTGGTCCGATTGTACATACGATTTTTGTCTTTCTCATTTTGAGAATCCTCCTTCAGTAGTGCAACAACTATTAGATCGATAATTCCTGGGATAGTCGATACATATCCAGGTCGATTTCGTGTTTCCGGTCTAAAATTTCCAGGATATCATGGTCCACAAGTTTATTATTCTGGATTCCTACCATGCGTCCGGATTTACCTTCGAGCAGAAGATCGACCGCTTGAGCGCCGAGACGGCTTGCAAGCACCCTATCATTCGCTGTAGGCGATCCGCCCCTTTGCACATGTCCCAGAATAGTGACCCGTGTATCCATATTCGTTGCTTCTTCGATGCGTTTGCCGAACTCGAAACCACTGCCGACCCCTTCTGCAACGATGATGATACTATGTTTCTTGCCGCGTTCCTGGCCGCGCTTCAAACGTTCGATCACGTCATTGAAATCCGTCGGCTGTTCCGGAATAAGGATACTTTCCGCACCGTCTGCAAGTCCTGCCCACAGGGCAATATCACCTGCATGACGCCCCATCACTTCAACGACATACGTGCGCTCATGGCTTGTTGCAGTATCGCGGATTTTATCGATAGCTTCAATGACTGTGTTCAACGCAGTATCAAAACCGATTGTAAAATCAGTACCTGGAATATCGTTGTCGATCGTTCCCGGCACCCCGATGCATGGATAGCCTTTTTTAGTCAGTTTCTCTGCTCCGCGGAATGATCCGTCGCCGCCGATTACAACCAACCCTTCGATGCCGAAGCGTTTCAGCTGTTCGATGCCTTTATCCTGTCCTTCATCCGTCTTGAATTCCAGGCAGCGTGCTGTGTGCAGCATCGTTCCCCCGCGCTGGATGATATCACCGACAGATCCAAGGTCCAGCTGTTTGATATTCCCATCAATCAGTCCTTGGTAGCCATTATATATACCATACACTTCCAAGTCATGATAAATAGCTTTCCTTACGACAGAACGGATTGCCGCGTTCATGCCTGGAGAGTCCCCTCCGCTTGTCAGAACACCTATCTTTTTCATGCGCTCACCTCTAGACAATTTCGATTATAGAACTTTTATACCCTTTCAAAGATAATCCTTATCCAACTTATTATCAAATAAAAACATATAATTTTCTTATTAAAAAAAGTAAGAGAAAGAATTCCGCAAAAAAAGCCTATGTAAATCGTTTACAGAAGTGGAAGATGAAGTCAATCGGTTAGCTGCTTATTCAGCATACGAACCGATTTCATTATATTTTTCCCATCTTTGTTCCAGTAATACTTGCTTGTCCAGTTTTTCCAATTCAGAAAGCTGCTCCGTGATCACTTGATCCACGAGCTCAGCCTGAGCCTGCAGATCCCGATGTGCACCGCCGCGGATTTCCGGAATGATAGCATCAATGACACCGAGCTCCTTCAGGTCAGGGGCAGTGATTTTAAGCTTCTCGGCAGCTTCCTTGGCTTTTCCGCCATCTTTCCACAGTATGGAGGCTGCGCCTTCCGGTGAAATGACAGAGAAAGTGGAATTCTCCAGCATCAGCAGGCGATCACCTACACCCAGTGCCAGCGCACCGCCGCTGCCGCCTTCTCCGATAACGATGCAAATGATCGGTACTTCAAAGCCGGACATCTCCATCAGGTTGCGGGCAATTGCCTCGCTTTGTCCCCGTTCTTCTGCTGCACGGCCAGGGAATGCTCCCTTTGTGTCGATGAAGCATATGATCGGTCGGCCGAATTTGGCAGCTTGCTGCATATGGCGCGCTGCTTTGCGGAAGCCTTCTGGATGAGGCATACCGAAATTACGGCGGATATTTTCTTTCGTCGTTTTACCGCGTTGATGGCCGACAATCGTGACTGGACGGCCTTTATATTTGGCAATTCCTGCGACAATCGCTGCATCATCGCCATAATGACGGTCTCCATGGAACTCCAGGAAATCAGTGAAAAGATGCTCGACATAGTCTAGCGTCGTCGGACGCTCCGCATGCCTAGCCATCTGGACACGATCCCAAGGCTTGAGATTCGTATAAATATCATTCTCCAGCTTTTCCAGCCGCGTTTCCAGCTTGACGATTTCTTCCGTCAAGTCCAGGTCGCTTTCCTTCGTGAACGTCTTCAGCTCCGCAATCTTCTCCCGCAGAGCGATGACCGGCTTCTCGAATTCCAATACTTGTTTCATGATACGTTTCCTCCTGCTTGATGGATATCGAGGATCGTGGTCAGGTATTTTTTCATATCATGGCGGTTGATGACAGCGTCAAGCTGTCCATGGTCCAATAGAAATTCCGCAGTCTGGAAGTCCTCCGGCAGTTTCTCCCGAATCGTTTCCTCTACAACACGTCTGCCGGCAAACCCGATCAAAGCACCAGGCTCGGCAAAGTTATAATCCCCTAAAGAGGCAAAACTTGCAGAAACTCCTCCATATGTAGGATTCGTCATGACAGAAATCATCAGTCCGCCAGCATCGCGGAAACGCTGTACCGCAGCAGACGTCTTCGCCATCTGCATCAGACTAAGAGCACCTTCTTGCATTCTGGCCCCGCCGGATGCGGTGAAGATGATGAATGGAATATTCGCTTCGCGTGCTCTTTCGATTGCGCGTGCGATTTTTTCCCCGACTACAGAACCCATGCTGGCCATTCTGAATCGGGAATCCATCACTGCAAAAGCAGTACGAAAACCATTGATTGTTCCTTCACCAGTCACAACGGCTTCTTTTAGCCCGGTTTTCAGCTGGTCCTTCTCCAACTTTTGCAGATAACTTGGAAATTCCAGCGGATTGCCGGTTTTTAAGTCTGTATCATATTCCGTAAACGAACCCTCGTCGAACAAGCTGTTAATTCGCTCGTCAGAAGGCAATTGATGATGGTGGCCGCAGTTCGGGCACACATACAATTGCTTTCTCATCTCTTCTCGGTAGTAGATCTTTCCACAGCCCGAGCATTTGAGCATGAGTCCCTCAGGAATATCCTGCTTCGCCTCTTCGTTTGGCTTGGAAGCATGTTTCTTCTTGCTAAAAAAATCTTTAAGCAAGGTAATTCCTCCTTTTGAACAAACGCATCTAACTATTTATTGTACCATCATTTCCTTGTACGTGCGCGTTAAATTCAACTATGTAAACATATATAACCCGCGAAAAGCAGACATTTTCCAACAATGGAAACGTCTGCCTGCGCAGGTTGGATATCAGTCTTCGTCGATGATTGTCAGCTGACGAGTCTTTTCAGCTACTTCTTCTGGATCAACCGTGATACGGTTGACACCAGTATCCATCGCAGCTTTCGCTACTGCTTTTGCAACAGCTGGAGCAACGCGCGGATCGAATGGAGCTGGGATGACGTAGTCTTCGTTCAAATCGCTTTCGTCGATCAATTCAGCGATCGCTTTCGCAGCTGCAATCTTCATTTCTTCGTTGATGCCAGTTGCGCGAACATCCAAGGCACCGCGGAAGATACCAGGGAAGGCAAGCACGTTGTTCACCTGGTTCGGGAAGTCAGAGCGGCCAGTACCGATCACGCGGGCGCCTGCTTCTTTCGCATCATCCGGCAAGATCTCGGGATCAGGGTTCGCCATTGCGAAGATGATTGGATCTTTTGCCATTGTGCGTACGTCGTCTTTGGACAATAGGTTTGCCAAAGATACACCGATGAACACATCAGCATCCTTGATCGCATCAGACAGGCTGCCTTCCTGACGGTCGCGGTTCGTGATTTTCGCTACGCGGTCTTTCATTTTGTTCATGCCTTCCGGACGACCTTCGTAGATCATTCCTTTGGAATCACACATGATCACGTTGTTTACCCCAAGGCTGTGCAGCAATTCAATGATTGCGATACCTGCAGCACCAGCGCCGTTCGCGACAACTTTGATGTTGTCGAAGCTTTTGCCAACCAATTTCAACGCGTTCAGCAAACCAGCAACCGTTACAATCGCAGTACCGTGCTGATCATCGTGGAATACTGGAATATCCGTTTCGGCTTTCAAACGCTCTTCGATTTCGAAGCAGCGAGGAGCGGAAATATCCTCCAAGTTCACGCCACCGAATGTTGGTGCCATCAATTTCACGGTGCGAACGATTTCGTCTACATCATTTGTATCAAGCACGATCGGGAAGCTGTCAACACCAGCGAAGCTCTGGAACAGGACGGATTTTCCTTCCATTACTGGAAGAGCAGCTTCCGGTCCGATGTTACCAAGGCCAAGCACGGCAGTACCGTCACTGACAACGGCAACCATATTGCCTTTCATTGTGTACTCGTAAACGTCTTCCTTGTTCTGGTGGATTTCTTTACAAGGTTCCGCTACACCAGGTGAATAGGCAAGGCTCAAATCCGTCGCATTGCGAACGGGGATCTTCGACTTCATTGTCAGTTTCCCTTTATTTTCACGGTGTATTTTCAATGCATCTTCTCGTAGATTGGACATATTTTATCATCCTTTGTGTAATTTATACATGACGGTCTGTGCAGACGTTTATACATTATAGGGATATCTTCCCACGGTGTAAAGAAAGGTGAATCATCATTGACCTGACACAGCAACATTATCCTTGCCGAACTGCTTCCGGAGCTCACCCAATATTCCTTGATTCAGCTCGAGATGATATGCTCCGGATAGCTGGTAGCTTTTACGTGTCTCCTTGTGTACCACAATGACAGGTACGTTGCCTGGATATTGTTTGGCGCATTCGCGGACAATTCCTAGAACTTCCTCTTCCTCGATATCATCATAGCGGATAAAAAGGCGTTCCTTGCTATGTTCAAGCATATCATCCCGGAAAAGTTGACCTTCTTGTAAAATGAGCTGTCTTTCCCCATTTCTTTCCTCTATCCTGCCAGTCAAGTCGAGCAATGCTTCCTCTTCCAGAAAACGCCCGATTTGCCGATGCAAATCCGGGAATACAACAGCTTCGATTTCACCAGTTTCATCACCTAGAGTCAGAAACGCCATCGGTTGTCCTTTCTTTGTCCTGATTGTACGCTGTTGGAGTAAAACAGCAGCCAGTCGCACTTGTTTCTTCAATGGCAGTGTTTCGAGCTGCTGCACAGCAATACGGCCACTGCTGCGGAGATCACTACGATAGCTTGCGAGTGGATGACTTGAAATATACAATCCCAATACCTCTTTTTCGTGCATTAACGTTGTCATCGGTGAAAAAGGCTCCTGTTCTGCATAAGTGGCCTCAAATTCCACTTCCCCCAACAGCGAAGGCTGCTCGTACAGTTCCTTGAACAATTCAGCCTGCTCCATCGCTTTGTCAATCGTAGCCAATACAGCAGCTCTGTTGTCATGCATACTATCGAAAGCTCCTGCTAAAACGAGCTGTTCCAATGCCGATTTACTCAAGGATACTCGAATGCAAAAGTCGAAAAGATGCTTGAAAGGACCGTCTTTACGAGCCTGGATGATCTCACGGACGACCTGGGCTCCAATGCCTTTGACCGCCAGCAACCCCATCCTGATGTTCTTGTTCTCCACCGTATACTTGCCGAAGCTTTTATTGATGGAAGGAGCCAAGACTTCAATTCCGCTGTCACCAGCTTCTCGCATATACTGCCGGATTTTCTCGGGCTGATTTGCGACACCGCTCATCAATTCAGCAAAAAAGTTAGCTGGGAAATGCGCCTTCAAATATGCCAGTTGATAGGCAAGATAGCTGTACGCAACGGCATGGCTGCGGTTAAATCCATAGTTGGCGAACTTCACGATCCAGGAAAATACTTCCTTGGCAGTATCGGCGCTATACCCATTTTCTATACAGCCGGATAAGAAGCGGTTTTCTTCTTTTGCCAGCACATCAGCATCTTTTTTACTTACTGCTCTCCGGAGCAAATCAGCCTCTCCCAGCTTGTAGCCCGCCATCGAAGCCGCAATTTGCATGATTTGCTCTTGATAGACGAGTACACCGTATGTCTTTTTTAAAATCGGAGCCAGATTAGCATGTGGATAACTGATCGTTTCCTCTCCGTGCTTCCTTCGGATAAAGACAGGAATATAACCCATCGGGCCAGGTCGATACAAAGCGTTGACGGCGACGATATCCTCGAATGCCGATGGTTTCAGCTGCCGCAGCACTTGCTTCATGCCACTTGATTCGAATTGGAATACACCATTCGTACGCCCCTCCCGGAACAAGCGGAAAGTTGCTTCATCATCAAGCGGTACCGAATCCATATCCGGTTTCTTCGGCAAACCATTGAGGACATGATCCATCAACGTCAGATTGCGTAAACCGAGAAAATCCATTTTCAACAAACCAAGCTGCTCCAATTCCTTCATCGCAAATTGGGTCAACGCGACATCGTCATGCCCGGAAGCAAGCGGCACTGTTTTTACCAGCGGATCGGCACTGATGACGATACCAGCTGCATGTGTCGATACATGTCGCGGCAGACCTTCCAGCTTGACACCGATTCGAAATAGTCGCTTTAACTGTTCTGAATCCTTGACATAGGCAGTGAGTTCCTCCGAAGCACGCAAGCCGGCAGACAAAGAGGTTATATTATTCGGTATCATTTTAAGCAAGTAGGCGGCATCTGCCTGTGGTATCTCCATCGTCTTGATCAATTCCCGGAGTAGGGAGCGGGCCGCAAAGGTGCCGAATGTAATGATTTGCGCCACATGATCCGAGCCGTATTTGCTTCGAACATAACGAATGACCTCATCCCTGCGGTAATCGGAAAAGTCGATATCAATATCGGGCATGGTAATTCTTTCCGGATTCAGGAATCGCTCGAACAAAAGACCATACGCCAGCGGATCCACGGCGGTTATCCCAAGCACATAGGCAACAAGGGAACCCGCTGCCGATCCCCTCCCCGGACCGACACGGATACCATGCTCCTTTGCATAGCGGACAAAATCCCACACAATGAGGAAATAATCACTGAAACCCATTTCCTTGATTACGCCAAGTTCATACGTCAGCCGTTCTCTGGCATCCTGACGATTCCCATATAGTTCCTCTAAGCGTTGCTCAGAGATTTCGATTAAATAGGCATCCGCTTTCCTTCCATGCGGAACCGGATATGCCGGCAAATGACGTTGATCAAACTGCAGCTGGATTGTACAACGCTCCGCAATGGAACCTGCCTGGACCAATGCCTCTTGCCATAAAGCACTATCGGAGAGCTGTTCCATTTCTTCCTGGGTACGAAAATGGTGCTTCAGTCCTTCACCAGTCTGCGCCGGCTCCCACGTTGCTCCTTCCTCTATTGCAAGCAGGCAATGGTAGGCATCTATATCCTCTTCCTGCAAATAGCGGACATCGCCAGTGGCTGCAAATCGAAGGTTATGTTTCTGCTGCCATTTACCCAGCATCTGATCATCCAAGTAACGCACTTCATCCGGACTGATACCAGCATACAGCCTCTCACCAAATATGGATCGCCATGAATCTACTTGAAGTTGAATCATTGTGTGAGTTGGGATGACGGCGATGACCCCATCCGCCATAGCCTCCATCGAAGCAAGCGGCAAGTGGGATATATCGTTTGTTCGAAGATATGTACTCAATTCAACCAGATGCTGATAACCGATATCATTTTCAGCCAGCAAAAGCGTTTTCGTCACCTGCCCCTCTGCTTCGATGGGAACGTGGATACCAATGATCGGTTTTATACCCGCATCCAAGCAAGCCTTGTAAAAAGGGACAACGCCATACATGACACCGTCATCTGTCAGCGCCAGCGCGTCATAACCTGCTTCTTTGGCTTTCTTCACTAACTGGGGGATTTTAATTGTACTTTGATAGAAGCTGTAGCTGCTTCTGATTTGCAGATGCGTAAATGCCATACTTCATTACCGTCCTTTTTTACACTCTCTTCATTATATACGAATTCCGGCATACATTGAAATGACTAACATAACTTGTCCACTGACACCATAGGGTAGAAAAAGAATAAAAAAAGGAGTTTCCGCATGGAAGAACGCGTAATCATTTCAATGATGCATTGCTATTTCATCGCACTCGGCGTTATGATCGGCGGCTGTTTCATAGGCAGCATCGGCGCTTTTGCCACTGGCGAGCCGCCGCTGACCGCCATCAAACGCATTTCCAACGGTATTCGAATCTGGGCAATCATCGCAGCGATCGGCGGTACATTCGATGCTATCAGTAATTTTGAAAAAGGGATTTACCAGGGGGCAACCTTTGACGTCATCAAACAGATTCTGATCATTGTCGCTGCGATGGGAGGCGTTAAAACGGCACTATTGATCATCGGCTGGTTCATCCAGGAGGATATCTCCTGATGCGAATACCGCCGATTTATAAGCAAAGTGGCTGGCAGCGGTTTTTGGTTGGCTTTTTCCTTGGCGGTATCATTTCCTATTTTGTGTATTTGTTCATGTACGGTACCCTTTATGAGGACTGGGTGAAGGAAAAAGTGGAAATGGAAGGCACAATACATGACCTGGAACGTGATATCGAAGTATTGAAGGATAATAATGAAGAAATGAATGAACTGCAGCAGGAAGGGCTGATAATCGATGAAATCACCGTCAATATCGAAACAGATGAAAGCCTGGAGCTGGACAAATTGATCGAGCATGAACTGAAGGAAGCGATCAAGGAAGAGGCACGGCATATGATTGGCCGCAGTGTAAACGGCGCCGTTCAAAGCACGCCATTACTGCTCGGTGCAATTGAGAATAAAGTTTATGAGTTGGATAATTTCCGATATAAGGTCGCTGTCAAGCAGCTGATCATATCAGAGATCCTCTACTTGACAGTGACAGTGGAGACGGATACTTAAGTTGTTTCAAACTGGCGGCAGATTTCCTGTAAATCCCGTTCGAGCCTGGCAGCTTCATCCCAGCTGTAAACGGTAGCACCGGAAGCAAACACATGGCCTCCGCCATTATATTTACCGGCCAGACCATTGATCACAGGTCCTTTCGAGCGGACACGCACCCGTATTTGTTCTTCTTCTTCCACGAAAAAGAGCCAGGCCTTGACACCTTCAATATTGGCAATCGTTCCGACAAGCTGACTCGTCTCCAAAGAAGTCACTCGATAGGTTGCCAGGATATCCTTTGTAAGCCGGATTGCACAGACACCGGTTTCGTGCAAAGTAAAGTTTTGCAAAATATAACCTTGCAGCCTGGCAACATCTTGCCGGGATGCATATAGCTTTTCATATAATATCGTTCGGTCGAATGGATACTTGATCAATTCGCCTGCATAATGAAATGTCTTCTCGCTTGTCGAAGGGAATAAAAATCGGCCCGTGTCACCGACGATACCTGCATACAAAAGCATCGCCCCCCGGGTCGTCAGCTCCAGTTCAGGATGAGAAGCATAAAGCTCATATATCATTTCACTTGTGGAACTAGCTGTCGGGACAACCCACTGGATATCTCCATAGCGGTCCACTTCCGGATGATGATCGATTTTGATGATTTCTTTGGCAAGCTTATACCTTTGATCTGAAATACGAGGTTGGTTGGCAGCATCGCAGATGATGACAAGCGATTCCTCGAATACGCTATCGTTGATTGTATCCATTTCTGCCAGGAAAGTTAAGGATGGATCCTCATCCCCTACGATCCACACCTGCTTATCAGGAAAAGATGTCTTGATGATTTCACTCAAACCGACTTGGGATCCATATGCATCTGGATCCGGCCGGACATGCCGCTGAATGATAATTGTGTCATAAGCTTTGATTCTTTCCAGGATTCTATCGTGCATCATATCCCCTCCATACATGCTCAGCGATCCAATAGCTGTGCCATGAGCAACGCCTTTGCAACTAGTGTTTTCTTGTTACTATACACTTCCACATCCATTTTTGCCAGCTTCCGCCCAACCTCCAGAATGCGAGGTTTGATCAAGATTGTACTATCCAGTTGAATAGGTCGCAGAAAATAGACGGATATGTTATCCACTACCATATCCCCCTTCTTCATTTTCCGGACAAAACGCCGGCTCGCTTCGGTGACGAACGTTGTCAGTACCCCGGTGGATAGACTGCCCAGCTGATTCGTCATCTGTGGTGTCACTTTTCCTTGGAACATGACATCCGACGCCTCATCATCCAGCAGATCTATTTCCCTAGTCACCAAATCCTCGATTGTTTCGCCTATTTGCGGCTGAAGCTGGATTTGCTGAAGTGCTTTTAGGACATCCTGTCTCGAAATCAAGCCATGCAGTTTATGCTGCTGATCCACAACCGGAATGATCTCGATGCCTTCCCAAACCATCATGTGGGCAGCATAGGCAAGTGTAGTATGTTTTTGGACCGTGAGCGGATTCTTGGTCATTGCTTTCACGACCGAAAGCTGTCTGTCCTTATTGATGATATCCTTCGATGTGACCATTCCCGTCACTTTATCCATGCTATTGGTCACTGGGTAGCGAGTATGTGTCGTTTCTTCATTGAATTGATACCATTTTTCAAGCGTATCGGTTTCCTGCAAATAATATGTATGCTGCAATGGCGTATATATATCTTCCACAACGATGATCTCTTTCTTGATCATCTGATCGTAAATCGCCCGGTTGATCAGTTCCGCTACCGTAAATGTATCATAACTCGTCGATATGACAGGCAATTCCTTTTCATCTGCCAGCCGCTTGATCCGGTCATCTGTGTCAAATCCTCCGGTAATGAGTACAGCCGCTCCTTCTTTGATGGCCAGTTCATGCGCTTCAATCCGGTTTCCCACGATCAGCAAAGCATCTTTTTGGGTATAGCGCATCATGGCGTCAAGCTCCATCGCACCGATGACGAATTTATTCAGTGTCTTATGCAGGCCGTCCCTGCCTCCAAGCACTTGCCCGTCCACGATACCGATGATTTCAGCAAAAGAAAGGCGATCAAAATTATCTTTGATCTTAGTCTCGATCCTTACTGTCCCGACGCGTTCAATCGTGCTGACAAGTCCTTTATTCTCCGCTTCCTTGATGGCGCGGTATGCCGTCCCTTCACTAACATTCAATTCCTTGGCGATTGCTCTTACGGATATCTTACCGCCAACAGGAAGGTTCTCAATATATTTAATTATCTGGTCATGTTTTGTCGACATTCCTTCACCATGCTCTCATCTGTACTAGTCTTTATTTTTCTATTGTTATTGTACAGTTTTTAAGTGAAGGTTTCAATTTCAGACGAAAAATAGCTGCTCGTCTAGCAAATATGGAGCAAAAGTTTCTATTCACTTACTATAACAGATAAGAAAACAGCACCCTTTCCATTGGGTGCTGTTTTCTTTAGATTGTAATCGATTGGCCAGGTTCCAAATGAATACCCTGACCGGGTTTTACGTTTTCGGCAAATGCCGCACCATCCTGCTCAATCAGCGGGAACGTATTGTAATGGATCGGAATGACTTTCTTTGCCTTGACCCACTCAGCGGCAATCAGCGCATCTTCTGGCCCCATTGTGAAATTATCCCCTATCGGGAGCAATGCCACATCGATAGTGTCCATATCCCCGATTAGTTTCATATCAGAGAATAAGCCTGTGTCACCAGCATGGTAGATCGTTTTGCCTTCCGCAGTAAACAAGATTCCCGTCGGCATCCCCATATAGTGTGTATTGCCGTTTTCGTCCGTTATAGCACTGCTATGGAATGCCTGTGTCAGTTTCACACGCCCGAATTCGAAATCATGTGCCCCGCCGATTCCCATCGGGTGGGTTTTCAATCCCTGGTTCCCCAGATAAACTGCCAATTCGTTCGGCGCCACAACCAGTGCACCAGTCCGTTTTGCAATCGAAACGGTATCTCCAACATGATCGTTATGACCATGCGTCAGGAGAATGACGTCTGGATTAACTTCATCTGCATTCAAATCACATGTACCATTTCCGGTAATGAATGGATCGATCAATATTGTATGCTTTTCGGTGACAATCTGTACGACAGCCTGTCCGTGGAATGAGATTTTCAAGTCTCCAGCCCCTTTTCGTTTTTTCGCATTTAGTGTACCACAGTTGCATTCGGAAGAAACGTAATACGTTTTTTGCTATACTGGAGGAAAGGAGGTTTTTTTCATGCAACACAGAATCGATACATTATTACAACAGTTAAAGGGCAACCAAACAGACAGCGTGTTCATCACCTCCATGGAAAACGTGTATTATGTGAGCAACTATTATACCGACCCGCATGAGCGACTTGTAGCCGTCTTTGCAGATCAAAAGGATGCACCGCTGCTCATCCTGCCGGCCATGGAGAAAGAAGATGCCATTCAAGCAGGCTGGAAAGAAGAAATGCTTACATACCACGATCATGAGGATGTCTGGCAGCTATTTAAGGATTATCTGAAAGAACGAGGCAGAACACCTGCATCCATGGGAATCGAAAAGGATCATATGTCGGTGATCCGATTGGAAATGCTGCAGCAGATACTGCCCGATACGACGTTTCCGAATGGAACGGAACTTTTGCAGAACTTGCGGAACATCAAAGACAAAAAGGAATATAATCTGCTGAAACAAGCAGCTGTCCTGGCAGACTTTGGTGTGAAGACAGGAATTGAGGCGATCGCAGCCGGAAAAAGCGAACTGCAGATCGTGGCCGAGCTGGAATATGCATTGAAGCAAGAAGGTGTGACGAGCATGTCATTTGCGACCACCGTCCTTTCCGGCGCAAAAACAGCTTCCCCGCACGGAACTCCAGACAGCAAACAGATTGCTCCCGGAGACCTTGTCTTATTCGATTTGGGAGTAGTATTCGAAGGCTACTGCTCCGATATCACCCGGACTGTCGCTTATAAGCATGCAACTGCCGATCAGCAGCATATCCACGATACGGTACGCATTGCCTTGGAAAAAGCTACAGCCGCATCACGAGTCGGAACAGCCATCGCCGAGATCGACAAAGCTGCCCGCGGTCACATTGAACAAGCGGGCTACGGAGAATATTTCACACATCGTGTCGGACACGGCTTGGGAATCGGTGTACATGAATTCCCTTCCCTATCCAGCAACAATACACAACCGTTGCAAGAAGGTATGTGCTATACCATTGAACCCGGCATTTATTTACCTGGTGTCGGCGGGGTGCGAATCGAGGATGATATCTTCCTAACGAAAAATGGCCCGGATGTGCTAACGGCTTATCCGCGTGAATTGCAAATTATCGAGTAATACAGAAGCGAGCATCTGCTTTTTGCAGATGCTCTTTTTTTCATCCTCGAAGTAACTCTTCAGCTCCTTTATATGCCAGATTATGCGCTTCAGCTACAGCTTCATAAGTCACAAAACCATCTAAAGTATTTATCCCTTTTGAAAGTGACGGATTTTCCAGACAAGCTGCCTTGTATCCCTTATTCGCAAGCTGCAATGCGTAAGGCACCGTCACATTTGTCAGACCGATTGTGGAGGTGCGCGGAACAGCACCTGGCATGTTGGCGACAGCGTAATGCAGCACTTCATGCTTTGTATAGGTCGGGTTATCATGGGTCGTGATTTTATCGGTAGTTGCAAAAATACCACCCTGATCAATCGCGACGTCCACAACGACAGAACCCGGCTTCATACTGGCAATCATTTCTTCGGTAACGAGCTTCGGCGCTTTGGCGCCCGGTATGAGGACAGCCCCGATGACAAGGTCCGATTCTTTGACCGCTTCGGCTATATTCAGCGGATTGGAGACAACCGTATTGATCGAGCTGCCGAATAAATCATCGAGCTCACGCAGACGCTGCGGGCTCAAGTCGACTATCGTGACATCCGCGCCGAGACCGACCGCTATTTTTGCTGCATTCGTTCCTACCACTCCGCCGCCAATGATCGTGACCTTTCCCCGTTTAACTCCCGGTATGCCGGATATCAGGATTCCGCTTCCACCATACGGCTTCTCCAGGAATTGGGCACCGATCTGTGAAGCCATGCGGCCGGCAACCTCACTCATCGGCGTAAGAAGCGGTAGGGATCGATCTTCAAGCTGTACGGTTTCATAAGCGATTCCCACGACTTTCTTCTCAATCAATGCATTTGTCAAGGAACCCTCCGCCGCGAGGTGCAGATATGTGAAAAGAATGAGACCTTCATAGAAATAATCATATTCCTCCGGCAGCGGCTCCTTCACTTTCATGACCATCTCTTTGTTCCATGCATCTGCAGCAGTCGGTACAATAATTGCACCAGCTTGTTCATACTGTTCATCCGTAAATCCGGAACCAAGACCCGCCCCGGTTTCGATGAATACATCATGACCCGCTTCATGTAAGAGCGTCACGCCAGACGGTGCCATGGCAACACGGTTTTCATTATTCTTGATTTCCTTCGGTACACCAATCTTCATTCTGCTTTCCTCCATTTCATAAATAACAGGACTAGCTTTCGTCCTCAGTATACCATTGATCGAGCTTTGAAAAATGCAAAAAAAGCCAGTCCCATCGAACTCGGAACCGGCTTTTTTGCTAAATTATTTCGTTACTGCTTCAGATAGACGAACAGTGTCTCTTGCAATCATGACTTCTTCATTTGTCGGGATAACAATTACCTTCACTGGAGAATGAGGATAAGTCAAGAATTGTTCTTTACCACGTACGTTGTTCAAGGATGGATCATAATATACACCCATGAATTCCAAACCTTTAAGCACTCGCTCACGTACGGCGATGCTGTTCTCACCGACACCTGCTGTGAAGATGATTGCATCTACACCGCTCATGCGCGCTGCATAAGAACCAAGATATTTGTGAATACGCTCAGCGAATACATCTAGAGCAAGTTCTGCACGATCATCGCCCGCATCCGCTTTGTCCTGAATATCACGCAAGTCACTGGAGAAACCAGACAACGCAAGCATTCCGCTTTCTTTGTTCAAGACATGCAATACTTCATCAGCAGTCTTGCCCGTTTTACGCATGATGAATGGAATAAGTGCAGGGTCGATATTACCGGAACGCGTACCCATCGTCACACCAGCAAGCGGTGTGAAGCCCATGGATGTATCGACGGATTTCCCGCCTTCGATTGCAGCGATGCTGGCTCCGTTACCAAGGTGGCAGGAGATCAGGCGCAGCTGCTCGATTGGACGATCAAGCAATTCCGCAGCACGCTGGGATACGTATTTATGGCTTGTGCCATGGAAACCGTATTTACGGATGCCATACTTTTCATAATACTCATATGGCAAGCTGTATAGATATGATTCCGGAGGCATCGTTTGATGGAAAGCTGTATCGAAAACCGCAACAGACGGAATATTAGGAAGAATTTCTTTGAATGCGCGAATTCCTGTCAAGTTTGCCGGGTTGTGTAATGGTGCAAGCTCGGATACTTCCGCGATTTCTTCCATCACTTGGTCTGTGATAAGAACGGAATCACTGAATTTTTCACCGCCGTGTACGACACGGTGACCCACTCCATCGATTTCTTCCAAAGAAGAAATGACACCTGTGGAAGTCAGCTTCTCAAGCAACATTTTTACTGCTTCTTCATGATTTTCAATATCTTTAGTTGTTTCATCTTTTTCACCATTGTATTTGATAGTGAAGATGGAATCCTTCAGTCCGATGCGTTCTACGAGACCCACTGCCTTTACTTCTTCTTCAGGCATGCGGATTAGCTGGAATTTCAGTGAAGAACTACCAGCATTGATTGCTAAAATATTACTCAACATGTTCAGCCCCTTGTAAACTTTTACGTACTTCCCTATTTTACCTGTGTCGACAAGCTCATTGCAAGATATGTCGAGGACTTGTTCTGGATTTCATTAATTTTTTTAGTTTTTTAAATCGGGCAACTCGTTGTCGAACCAATCATTGATTTGCTTCAGGACATTTGCCATCGCATTTGGATTTTTGAATGAAGGCAGCTGCACCAATAATGCCTGTTTCGGTGCTGTGGTTAGCGTCCCCTTTTTCTGCAGTATCAAAACACTTTTCGCTTGTGATTCGTTCTTGAACATACTCTCAGGAAGCTGCAGCATCCCGACGATATGGGCATGCTCCTGCAGGAATGTGTGCAACAAACGGGCTTGATCGCTTTCAAACAAGAAGTTCGGCACGACGAATAAAAGATAACCGCCTTCCTTCGTATAATGCAGGCTTTGTTCAATGAACAAATGGTGGGAATAGGAATGTCCCTCATCAGCCTTCAATTCGAATTGCGCAGCTTGGATATCATCCGGATAATAACCAACCGGAAGGTCACTAACGACAAGATCGACCGGTTCCAAAAGGAAAGGGCGGAGGCTGTCTTGATGGAAGAACTCTATTTGTCTTTCCTGCATATTGGCATTCATGACAGCAAGCTGGATCAAAGTCGGATCAACATCACTTCCATAAGCCTCGACTTCCCGCTCCACTTGGTTCAGGACCGCTGTCAGCAAGTTTCCTGTTCCCACCGCCGGATCGAACAGGCGGAATTTTTCATTGTTTCCGGCTAACTTGTTCGTCAAATAACCGATGAGCATGGCAACAGTATCCGGTGTCAGCATATGCTGCTGCTGCGTTGCTCCTTTCATGCCTTTCAGGATGGCAAGCTGGATCCCTTTGCGTATCTCTTCTTTTTTATATGCCTGCTTATCAAATACAGCCGCATGTTTCTCCAGCTGCTGCTTCAATAATGGCTGTTCCGTGATGACGTCAATGTCACGATCCAATATATATTCCATTGCTGCACCTAGTGCATCAAGATATGGTACGTTTTCACGTGTTTCCAATGCCTCGGCCATTTGGTCAAGGGCTTGGTACACCTTTTCGACATTCTTTTGTTCCACGTATCTTTTCCTCCCATTTCTCTCACATCTGCCTTATTGTATCAAAAGCAGCGGACAGAAGCGAGAACAGGCATTGCAGCAAGCAAAAAGCCCAGCCAAGGCTGAGCTTTCCAGATTAAGCGAAGAAGTGCATCAATGCTGTAGCACCGATTACAGTGGCAGCACCGCCAAGACGAGTGGAAATCTGCGCGAAAGGCATCAACGCCATACGGCCGGATGCAGATAGGATCGCAACGTCACCAGTTCCGCCAAGTCCGCTGTGACATGCTGTAACGATACACGCTTCAACAGGATACATTTTCATTAATTTACCTACAAAGTAACCAGTAGCCGCCATCGCAATTACGACAGACATACATGTAACGGCAAAGCCGATCGTGAAGACGCTCGCAACATCTTCAAGCGGGATGAATACGACACCAAGGCCGACCATCAAAGGCCAAGTGAACGCAGTGGAAACGAATTTGTACAGCTGCTGCGCACCAGTTTGAAGCTTTTCAGGCAGCAAATTACCGGATTTGATAATTGTTGCAGCAATGATCATGATGATGGCACCAGACAGAGTGAAGCCAGCGAAGACTTGAATCCAATGCTCAACAACCCGTCCCAGAACAAACAAGCTCATTGCAACAAGGAGTCCTGCTCCCATCAAGCTGAAATCAATTGCTTTATTTGTGTTTTCTTTTGCTGCTTCCAATACTTTATCGCCTTTGCTGGAGCGTACCAATTTGTCATGACCAGCAAGTTCCGGACGTTTTTCGCCTAGTTTCTTCATCAAACCTGCGATGATGATGGCACATACGTTACCGATGATGGCAGCTGGTACAAGCTGGGAAACAAACTCTCCGGCTCCTCCGCCCAGGACACCTGCGTAACCAGCAGATAATGGAAGGATACCTTCACCAATACCACCTGCAATGATTGGGACAACAATATAAAAGAAAGCGTGATGAGCACTGTAGCCGAATAGCATACCGACTAAAGTACCGACAGTAACTGCCGCAATCGTACCAGTAACCAAAGGAATGAACATACGGATGAAACCTTGGATAAGGACTGTCCGGTTCATACCAAGAATACTACCTACAACCAGACACGCGATGTAGAAGTAAAGAAAGTTTGAATGATCGGAAGTCATCAGCTGATCGACAGCATCGAATGCTGAAGTACTTAAAGTGTCAAAGAACACTAGCATGGATGGGACGAATAATGACAGGATTGCCGGTCCCCCGATGCTGTTGAAATAAGGAATGCGCTGACCGATGTCCCCTAGCAGCACACCCAGGATCATGATGACAGCAAAGCCGCCGATCATATCGGTAGGAAGTTGGTTGGTATATGCAGCAATAAGAACAATGATTGCTAATACGATATACACCGGAAGCGGCATGACACCAACTTTCCATTCCATGATTTTGTTAAAGCCTTTTGGCTTTTGATTATTGGATAGATTTTCGCTTGTATGCGATTTCATTTCCATGAATAATGCACCCCCTAAGTAGATACGACTATTCTAAATTAACCTAATTTAACTGTGTTATTTTTTAACTAAACTAAATGAATTGTAACTTTTGTAATTAAAAAAATGACGGTGACTTTATGTTAATATCATTAGCTCCAGAGCAATTCAACATGCCAGATTACGCTCTTTTAAAGCCTTTCGTCGACAGTTGGAAATAAGAATTTTTATCTATCGTCATTTTCATTCATCATATGTCTATCATTTAAAAAGTATTATATTTTTTAGAACAAGCGCTATTTCTCCTCAACAAAAAAAAGAAGCCTAATTGGCTTCTTTTTAAATGTATTGGCTGATGTGGTGGGAAGTATTGGCATTGACACGGTATTTGAAAACCGGACGCCCGATACTGCCATAATGCATCTCCACTTCGAGAAGCTGCACATCTTCCAGGAACTTCAGATATTTCCGGACGGATACTTGCGACATTTCTGTTTCCTTCGCTATATCCTCTGTTGTGAAGAAATTATAACGGAAGGTAAGGATGCTGTTCCATACAACTTTCAAGGTGCTTCTTGTAAGACCTTTCGGGAGCTGTACCATCTGTTCCTGTTCCGGCAGCTGGAGCAGCTGGCTGTCCAATTCCTGCTGGGTCATCTCTTCCTTGTTGCTGAAAATGAGCTGTCGCTTCCGATAACCGCTTAAAGCGTGCTGGAATCGATCGAATTCGAACGGCTTGATCAAATAATCGACCGCACCGTATTGCAGCGCTTCACGGATCATCGGTTTTTCGCTTGCAGCGGAAATGATGATTGCGTCCACTTGTTGATCACGTTTCCGAATCTCCTTCAGCAATTCGATTCCATTTTTACCTTTCATATATACATCCAAAAGAAGAAGGTCCACTTCATTCTGCTGCATGAATTCAAGAGCTTCTTTATAATTCTGGGCCGCACCGACTGCAGTGAAACCACTCATTTGTTTGACATAGCGTTTGTTTAATTCGCTAACCATCGGATCGTCTTCCACGATCAGTACTTTAATCATTTATTACATCCTCCTGTGTATCATACGGCAACTGGACGCTGAAGGTAGTTCCCTCATCAGGCTCACTTGTCAAGACGAGAAAGCCCCCCAGCTTCTTCACATAATCCTCCACTTGGTACAGGCCGAATCCACGGTCATTTCCTTTTGTGGAATAGCCTTGCTTGAAAATTTTCTCTTGTTGTTCTTCGCTGATTCCTTTTCCTGTATCAGTCAGCTCCAAGTAGAGCAGCCCATCTGTGTACTTCATGGAAAGCTGGACACGCTTTTCAGGCTGCTGATCGACAGCATCCACAGCATTGTTCATAAGATTGCCGAGTATGGTAATCAGCATTTGATTTGTTTTTTCCGATGTATTCGGTATTGTTTCCCGGCAGCTTACTTCAAGCTGGACACCGTTTTCAGCCATATAGCTCTTCTTACCAAGCAGGAATCCAGCAAGGATAGGATTTTTCAGCTGATGGATCATAGCAAGTGTCGCTGATCTTTCCTTACCTGCCACGTTTTTCACATAGCGCTCCAACTGATCATAATCCTCCAATTCCAGCAAACCTAGGATTACATGCAGTTTGTTCATGAAATCATGTGTCTGCGCCCGGAGAGCATCGGCATACAACATCGTATCGGTAAGCTTCTCGTTGAGATGATTGTATTCCGTCCGGTCAAGGAATGTAGCAATTGCGCCTTCTGTCTTTCCTTTGATTTGAATTGGAATTTCATTCATGACCAGTGTCAGCCCATTATGCTCCACTTGACGGCCAATCAGCGGTTTATTCCAAGCAATCACTTGATGAAGCTTGGTAACAGGGAGCACATCATCCACATGGCGGTTCTTCAGCTCGCCTTTGATCCCCATCTCTTCCAGCAGTCTCTTGCCTTCTTTGTTGACCATCTGGATCTTTCCTTTGGTATCAACAGCCAGCATCCCATCTTTGATTGATTCAAGCATAGCGATCCGCTCACTCAATAACGCAGCAATTTCATCTGGTTCCATCCCATGCATGATTTGTTTGATCTTCCTTGCAAGCAGGACTGCTCCGATCAAACCAATAAGCAAACTAAGTACAGTGGCTAAATATAAAGGAACGCGGTTGCTGCGAATGATCTCATTCAGCTCATTCATCGTGATGCCGACAGCAACCACCCCAACTTGCTCTCCTTGAGCATTATATACAGGAGCAAATGCTCGCAAACTTAATCCCAGCGTCCCTTTCGCCTTCGATACGAATTCTTTTCCTTGTATCGCCGGAGTTTCATCTCCTCCAGCAAATTCTTTTCCGATTTCATTCGGATCGGGATGGCTCAATCGGATGCTATCCATATTCATAACCACGACAAAGTCTGCATCCGTAATGCCCATGGCCTGTGTGGTAAATCGCTGTAGTGTGTCGGAATCCTGCTCGTCTGTTGCCTCGACAACGACCGGATCGACTGCTATCAGCTTGGCAGTTTGCAGCACTCTATCCCGTTCTTGGGATTTGATATTATTACTCGTCTCGATTCCGATCATGACGAATGTCGTCGTCACCGCCAGAATAACGACAATGAATACCAATGCTGTCATCTGCGTCCGCAGCTTTATTTTCTGTTTCAAATATAACCTTCTCTCTTTTCGCTTTCGACGTTTCAAGCTCATTATCTCTAAATTATAGCGGAATAAAGTCCGATTATAAACTAAAAAAACCACCAGTAGGCGGCCTTTTAGTCAATAGATCGTTTCATCATCGAATCGCTGCGATTTTTGCTGCTTTTTCTGTTTCGGATTCTGTTTGAGCATTTCTTGAATTTTTTCCACTGCTGTCGGCGCTGCTTCAATCAGCTTTTCAAACAGATGGGTTTGTTCATCCAGATGGATCATCTTAACGCCTTTATGACCGACAATGAGAAAGGCGATCGGGGTGATGGACACACCACCTCCGCTTCCCCCTCCAAAAGGCAGCTCTGTCTGTTCACCTTTACCTTGAGCAGCCGTATCAAACTCGCTCCCTCCAGCAGCAAAACCAAATCCGACGCGGGACACAGTCAAAATGATACTCCCATCCGGTGTTTCGACTGGGTCACCGACTATCGTATTGACATCAATCATTTCTTTAAGATTTTCCATTGCAGTCTTCATCAAACCTTGAATCGGATGATCTGCCATAATGCTCCTCCTATCTTCCTCTGGCATTGGATATAATAGCCTGCATAGCTTTCCCGGTACGAATGGACACTATGCACTGAAAGCTGGTATTGAAAATGGAAGTATTGAATATTGGCTGTACTTGGATATCAAAAGGCTCTGCTGTCCGGAAATTCGATCGGATGACCTGATTGGCAATCCCCTTGATTGCCCATACAAAACCGACAAGCGTGCCGGCAGAAGCTGCATCAGACAAGCCGATCATTGTATGCCAGCGTAATTGCTGAAGCTCTGCATTTTTGGTGATTATAAGCAGATACGGAAAGGAATGACTGATTTTTTGTAAATCAGCAAATAAATCGACAAGCTGCTGCTTCAAATCCTTGAAAGATGAAGGCTCTATGGAAGAATTCTGCTTCATTTGCCATTTATGTATACGGATGCCGAAAACCCGAATTTGGATGTTCCATTCAGGAGTAGCATAATGAATTTGAAACGTCACTTTAGCAGTAATTGCCACTAAAAATAATAGTAGTACAACTGTTGCAATACTAATGGCTATCCACATATCTTCTTCGCCTCCTTCTACGATAGGATAAGCTTTTTCTTTTGTTTTTACACAGAAAAGGAGCAGCGTATTGCTGCCCCTTCATGCCATACTTATGAAATTATCTGCTTAATTGCTCTTGTGCTGTACGGACAAGACGTTTTGTGATTTCTCCTCCAACAGAACCGTTGGCACGAGAAGTTTCGTTTCCGCCAAGCTGTACACCGAATTCTTGTGCGATTTCGTATTTCATTTGATCTAGAGCTTGTTGCGCTTGAGGTACAACTAGCTGGTTGCTTGAGTTGTTGTTAGCCATTGTATGTCACCTCCTTGTACATGTAGCATGTGCCGACAAGGAGGTTAACATACGAAAAATTTTTATGGGAAGTTCTTACAATAAATCAGCGAATGGAGCCGAGTTTTCAGCAGCGGGAGATGCCGTGATGATCTCTGTTCCTTCGATTGCCCGTTCGAACTCGGCAGAGAAATCGATTGTCCCTTCATACAAATGGACTTTTTCACGCCGCGGCCTTGTTTTAGGTGCTTCCGGTACGAATACCGTACAGCAGTCATCGTATGGACGAGTCGAAATATCATACGTATCGATCTGTTTTGAAATATCGATGATATCCGACTTGTCCATTGTGATCAGCGGACGCAGAACCGGAAAGTTTGTCACTTCATTGATTGTGTGCATGCTTTCCATTGTTTGACTTGCCACCTGACCAAGACTTTCACCTGTGGTCAACGACAAGATGCCTTGTCTTTGGGCAATTCTTTCACTTATCCGCATCATCATCCGGCGCATGACTGTCATGCTGTAGCCGAAAGGAATTTCCTGATGCACCTTCACTTGCAGTTCCGTGAATGGCACCACATGGATCTTCACCTTGGCACCGAACTTGGACAAAGTTTGTGCCAAATCAATCACTTTCTGTTTCGCACGCTCATTTGTGTAAGGCGGGGAATGGAAATGGATAGCTTCTATCTCCACCCCGCGCTTCATTGCCAAGTAGCCTGCGACAGGGCTGTCAATCCCGCCGGAAAGCATCAAAAGTGTTTTTCCTGAGCTGCCCGCCGGCAAGCCGCCCGGACCCTTTATTTTCTGGCCGGTCACATATGTTGCACGTTCTCTGATTTCCACCATGATGTCGACACCCGGATTCCGGACATCGACAGGGTAACCTTCACTGTTTTGCAGTACATACGCACCGATACGCTGATTCATCTCCTGCGAGTCGATAGGAAATTGTTTATTTGTCCGGCGGCAAGATATTTTAAAACTGGTGCCTCCCGGATTATCGAGCAATAGCTGCAAAGCTGCTTGTTTGATTGCCAGCTCCTCATTTTCTGTCCGGATTGCGAGGCTGAAGCTGTGAATGCCGAATATATGACGGCATGCTTCCACGATTGGTTCATGATCTTCCCCATGAAGATGGATGTACATCCGGTCGCGCGTACGTTCAACTTTGGCTTTTCGGTAAGGTTTGATTTGATCCTTGACATTAAATTCAAGCTGTTTGGTGAAATGCTTTCGATTCTTGCCCTTAAGCGCCATTTCTCCATAACGAATCAATATATGATCATACTGCATAAGTTTATCTCATCACTTTCTTTAAATGGGTTAATGTTTCTTTTAGAACCTGCAGGAAATAGGCCACTTCTTCCTGTGTGTTATCGTAAGAAAAGCTCACCCGGATAGCAGATTCTGCTTGAGCATCCGGCACTCCGCAAGCAAGCAGGACGGCGCTTGCATCACTATTCTTTGAAGAACAAGCGGATTTGGTCGATACGTAGATATCTTTTTCGCCAAGCGCATGGACCAGCACTTCAGGTTTTAGGCCCGGAACCGAGAAATTCACGATATGCGGAGCTCCTGCAGGCGGGGAATGCACAATGACGCCTTGCATTTTCTCCAATCCGCTCAAAAGCTTTTCCTTTAGTTCAAAAAGCTTGGCAGGATGATTTTGCAATTCTTCCATTGCCAGTCGCAAGGCTTTTACCATAGCTGTAATACCGGGTACATTTTCGGTTCCGGAACGCAGTGCCTGTTCCTGGCCTCCTCCAGATAACTGGGCTGCTATATGTGTATTCCCATCCTTATACAGGATGCCGCTCCCTTTCACTCCATGGAATTTATGAGCCGATAGCGTATAAAGGTGAATATGACTCTCCTTGATATCGAGTGTCACTTTTCCAGCTCCTTGGACACCATCTACGTGATATGTGATTTTAGGAAATGCTGTCAGCATCTGACCGATTGTCTTGATCGGCTGGATGGTACCAAGCTCATTATTTACATGCATCACACTGACAAGGATAGTTTCATCTGTTATGGCTGCCTTTATTTTTTCAGGTGTCACATAGCCGTACGTATCCACATCCACATATGTCACCTTAAACCCTTGACTTTCCAATTCCGCACATGTTTCCAGGACAGAAGGATGCTCTACGGCTGTCGTGATGATATGATTCCCTAATCGCTTTTTCCGATAGGCCGTTCCTTTGATTGCAAGGTTATTCCCTTCCGTGCCCCCGGATGTGAAGAAAATCTCATCCTCCCCAACACGAAGCAGCTGGGCAGCCTGTTTACGGCATGCTGTGAGCAGCTGTTCGGCACTGCCCCCCAAGCGATGCAGGGAAGAAGGGTTGGCGAAATACGTTTGTGCTGCTTCTGTGTAACTGGCAAGTACATCAGGGTGCGGTCTAGTTGTTGCGCTATTGTCAAAATAAATCATTTATCCGTCTCCCTCTGTTCGAACTGTCTTTTACTAAAATAAAACAATCCCTCGCAAGTGGCAAGGGATTGCTTTATGTATCAGCTGGGAATCTTAATATGTTTTTCCAAGCGTTCCAGCGCCTTTGGCTCTATATCCTGCAAAGCGCGAGCGGCCCGCTCCAAAGCTTGTTCATATTGATATTCACGGAATAACTTTTCCGCTTCTGCCATTTCCGCTGCAAGTATCGGATATTGACGGCGATACCGATTGGAATACTGAATCACCACTTCTGCCAGATAAGCCTGCTCGAGCAAATGTTCGATTTGCTCAATAGCGCCATTGCTGATTTCCTCTGCCTGCTGCAGATGTGTCCGAACCTCAGCCATATCGAGCGGATGTGCTTCGAGCACCTCCATTGTAAGGGAAGTTTTCTCCTGGCTATCTTCCACCATCTTCCACAGTTCCTGCGGTACACCTGGAATATTGCTCTTTTGCAGCTTTCGATTTACATCGTATAGCTTCTGCCGCATATCAGCAATTTTCTCTTTCGCTTCCAGTTCGTCTTTTCGTAATGTCTTGATCTTTTCGCGGATTGCTTCATGCTCTTCCTCAATGGCGCTCAATTCACGGAATCCAGCTTCAAGTTCCTCCTTGAGTTTTGCATGGGATACACGGTCATCATCGACCTCCTGCTGCAGCGCTTCGAGCTGTTTGACAAGCCTGGAAATCTTCGACTCAAGCTTCAAATGGAATTCGACATCGTTATCCGTAAAGAAATATGATTCCCGAAGCAAATCGATCTCTTCTTTTGTCTTGATATATGCCTCTGTCTTCTTTTCAACAGCTTGGACGTATTGCTCAAATTTGGAATCGACATAATTCTTGGCCATCGCTTCATTTTCGAGCAACTGATACATTTCCTTAATACGGTTCTCCAAAGTAGGAATGTATAATGTTATCTCTTCTGCATCCCCAGCTTCCAGCTGTCTGATAAGCTGATTTAATCTTTCCTTCTCCGCTTTCAGCTCATCCTCGAATCCAAGATGATGGATACGGTAGCCGTCCTGCTTCATCTCACGGATGCCACCCAATAAATCCGTCACCTGCGCTGGCAGATCCTGCTTAACTTGCTTATATGTTTTAGGGAAAGCCTCAATCTCTGCTTCCAGCGATTCCGTCTTCGCCTTCACATCCGTGATGAGTTGGTTAGCTTCGAAATAGTTGCCGGATTCAATGAGTGAATGATAGGCAGCAAGCTGTGTGCTCTGCTCGGCGATTGCCGTTTCAAAGCGGACATCTGCTTTTCCGTATTGATGGCGATGCTGTGATATTGTGCGCTTGAGTGCCTGTAAAGCAGGCTGTAAAGCTTCAGCTTGTTCGCGGGCTTCTTCTTCGGAAGCAAGCAGTTCGTCCAGTTCGCGAAACATGCCTTCAATCTTATCCTCTATCCGGGAGAGCGTGACTTCCACTTGCTGCAGATGCTGCTTCGCTTTCTTGAAACGATAGCGGTCGGCTCCCTCCTCCGCATCAAAAAGAGCCTCTTCTGTATCCGGAAGCTCTTTCGTCACGATATGATCCCAGCGTTCCTTCCATGATTCGAATTTTTCCTGTGTTTCTCCAGACAGGTTCAACGCTTTCACTTTCGCTAATTCTTCCGATACATTGCGGTTCGCTATATCCATTTTCCAGCTTTCAAGCCGGTCCACTTCATCATAAACTCGCTTTCTCATAATCAGGCCCAAGGTGATCAAGGCGATGATTAGAATAATTCCTCCGACGATGTACAGCAATGTCCAGCCTCCTAACCAATACTCGGGAAAAAGGAGTAATACCCTAATAATCGTTATCTATTTTTAATACTAATATGATACCATGTAAACCGCAAATATGGCTAAATTTTTTCAAATTTCTCAGGTATTTTCCATGTTTTTCCCTCTGTTATGTGTCAATTGGCTGATACCGCCCTTAATGAGGCGGGGGAAACTGTAGCAAGCGTATCGATCCAATGGTGGATGCTTGAAGTATACATACTGCAGAAATAGTGCCGCGACTCTTCTGTCAGCATCATTCCTTTCATTTCCTTGCTCATCGTGAATGGGGCAGACAGCATGCCTGACAATTGCATATATAGATAGACTCCTTCGCGTTCCCGTATCCCGATTGTATCCAAGTAATCCCTGAAGGCCTGCTTCAGTGTATGGCTCTCTTTAGCCAAATACGTCACCGCCATTTCCCTGACGAATACGGAATCGAGCATAAGCTCCCTTTGTATGAAAGCCGTGAATTGATTCCGCGAGAGTTTATAATGTATAATTGCTTCAATTAATTGCTTCAGATAGATACCGGAAGATTCCCGACCGCGATTTTGGGCCGTTTTTTCCAGTACAGCAAGATATTCTTCGTAATACAGCACGACGGATGCTTCCAGAAGTCCTTGCTTGCTTTTGTAATAATAGTTGATCAAGGAGACATTGACCGAAGCTTTTCCCGCAATATCGCGGACGGATGTCCCATGGTAGCCTTTTGTGTAGAACAATTGACAAGCGGCGTCCATCACTTTCTGTTTCGTGTCATTTTTTTTCAATCTTCTCAGCTCCTTTACTTGTTGTATACGACGGCGGCTGCTGCTATCCTGCATCTTTCGCTCGCCAAATATCGCGCCTTCTGTCGAATTACAGAAAATCAATATATGGGGGAAATGAAAATGTTCGAAACAACGATTTATAGCGGTTCCCGTGAAAAAGATTATGAATTGCTCGTGAAACAGCTTGATGCATTGCTTACAGGAGAAGATGATGAAATCGCTCATTTGGCTAATGCTTCCGCTCTTTTGAACCAATTCCTGGATGATGTGAACTGGGTTGGTTTTTATCTTCATAAAGGTGAGGAACTGATTCTCGGACCATTCCAAGGCCTTCCTGCCTGCGTGCGCATCAAAATCGGAAAAGGCGTATGCGGGACAGCTGTTTCGGAAAATAAGACGCAGCTTGTACCTGATGTCCACCAGTTCCCTGGTCACATTGCATGTGACGCAGCAAGTCAATCCGAGATCGTTGTTCCTATCGTCGTGAATGGCAAATCCTACGGAGTGCTTGATATCGACAGCCCTTCCAAAAATCGATTCGACGAAACTGATCAGAAATATCTGGAACAATTCGTCGGGATTCTCGTCAAACATTTGACTAAATAAGAAGACAGCTTCCGATCGGAAGCTGTCTTTTCTTTTCTATATACAATATCTATTTTTTCCGAGCCGTTTGGCATCGTACAACTTGCGGTCCGCCCTGGAGAACAGATTATGGACGGATGGGCGATCCGCTTCTGTCCATGTGGATACCCCGCAAGAAACTGTCACTGCAGGACGTGTCGTTCCGGCGATGCTTTTTACGATTTGTTCTGCCTTTTTGATGGTTTGCTCAAAAGAAGCATGAGGCAAATAAATTGCCAGTTCTTCCCCGCCCCATCTTGCTGCAATATCAGCGGGGCCGATCATATCCTTGACAAGATTGGACACTTGGATCAGAAGATAATCACCAGTATTGTGGCCATATGTATCATTCACTTTTTTGAAATCATCGATATCGATCAGGATGAAGCCTCCTTTGGTATCTCCCAGGATATGTTCACGCATCCGTTCATCCAAATAACTTCTGGAATAAAGATTGGTCAGATAATCCGTTATCACCAATTTTTCCAGCCTCTCTTGCAGCATGGAATTGACAATCGATAAGGACGAGTGCTGCACAAGCGATTCGATAAGCCGGAAAGATTCGAAGGTGAAGAAGCTGGGATTCCGGTGCAGGACAATCACGACACCGCGCAGCTGCTCCGACCTGACCATAGGAAATACCAGCAAGGACCGATAAGACAACCTTATCTCCGGATATCGTTCCTGAAAATTGCTGATAAACATCGCTTCCCCGTATTTATCCCGATGGTGACGCCCGACGAATTCCAGGAAAGGCTTGGATTCTTCATCAAAAAAGAAATCCGTGCTGCCTTCCAGAGTGGTACCGACATCTTGATTCCCTTTATATAAGATGAAACCTATTTCTTCCCCGCCAAAAGTATCCCGTATCTGCTGATGCATCAACGTGATGGTATCCGATAGACGCAAGTTGGCATTCATTTTCTTTGATGTTTCATTAATCAGCTGCAGATCACTGATCAGCTTCTTGGAATGCTGATACAGCCGTGCATTTTCAAGTGCATTACCCGCTGAATCAGCCAGCTTCGTGATGAAGCTTTGATCTGCTTTTGTATATTGCAACCCAAAAGGAAGCGATACATGCAATACACCATAGATTCCCTGTTTACCATTCAGCGGTACATAACGATTGATTACTTTCCCCTCTGCGCCAACTTCCACTTGCACTTCTCCTGTCATATAAGCTTTCGTGCTGGCCTCATGGACAGAGTAATCATATACGAGATTCTTGATAGGTAAATCCGTGTCTCCATGGTAATCTTGGGCGAGCAAAAGTGCATACGTGAATTGAGGATAAGTTTGCTGCAGTGTTTTGATCAGAACAGTCAGTACATCATGCATATCGATCGAAGCATGCAGATTCGTTGTTGCTTCATATAATTGGATGGCATGCTGCTCGTTTTCTTTCGTCTGCTGCAATCGAATAAGGTGAGTGACCAAATTACCGATTTCCAATGCCAGCTCTCTGCAATCAGGGATCATTCCCCCGCCGCCACCGATATAAAGGAACCCGATGACATGCTCATCCGACTTTTGCAATGGCAGTATGCTGTCCAGTGTCCGCGGAACATCCCTTAACAAGCCAGGCTTACAAATATGCTTGGGATCATAGCTGACAGACAAATAGAAACCACTTTGCCTGGGACCGGCATAGCTTATGCGCTCCAAACGCTGTTGCCACTCATCATAGATGAACAGCGCTACACTGTCTGCCTTCAGGAGATTCTTCATCTTATCCGTCATAAGTGCAAGTATCTCCTTGTAACTATAATTTTCTCCCGATACAAGGAGCTGGTAGAAATATAGCTTTGCTTGTTCAAGATTGCTGTCAATTAGCCGCTCCATATGCATCTCACCTTACATTTTGGTATTTTTATTCTATTATATAAGATAATAGACTCAATTCTCAATGTTTATCCTAGTCCTATTTACTTACATCCAGTTACTCATGGTATCCTTTGCCGATTTAACTTGACTTCCAGCAATCAAAAAGCTTATAATACTCTTTGTGTAAAATAAATGGCGGCCTATGTGAACTCCCATTTGTCTGATTTTGTTCCTTTCTTGGCAAGGCGATATAAAGAAACGCATACTCGTTTCTCCTTGTTTCAGAAGGTGTATCGTGTAACTCTCTGCTGTCGGAGCGATGGTACATGAAAACATAATCGGCAAGTGACTCGAGAGCACTCTGTTTTTATTTTATGCAAATAAAATAATAAAGGTGGAATTTATCCATGGCACGTTATACAGGTCCATTATGGAAAAAATCCCGTCGTCTTGGTATCTCCCTAAGCGGAACAGGTAAAGAGCTTGACAAACGCCCTTACCCACCAGGACAACACGGTCCAAACCAACGCAGAAAGCAATCCGAATACGGTTTGCAACAAGCTGAGAAACAAAAACTTCGTTACATGTACAACATGAACGAACGCCAATTCCGTCGTGCATTCGAGGAAGCTGGTAAAATGAAAGGTATTCATGGTGAGAACTTCATGATCCTTCTTGAATCTCGTCTTGATAACCTTGTATTCCGTCTAGGCTTGGCTCGCACTCGCAGACAAGCTCGTCAGATCGTTGGCCACGGCCACATCACTGTAGACGGTAAACGCGTAGATATCCCATCTTACCGCGTAAAACCTGGTCAAGTTATCGGTGTTCGTGAGAAATCCCTTAAACTTGACATCATCACTACATCTGTTGAAGCGAATAACTTCGTTCCAGATTACATGACTTTCGATGCAAACAGCTTGCAAGGAACTTACTCTCGTTACCCAGAGCGTTCTGAGCTTCCAGCTGAAATCAACGAAGCACTTATCGTCGAGTTCTACTCCCGTTAATTGCTTGAAAAACTCCGGATTGCCGCAAGGCATATCCGGAGTTTTTTTTATGCAAAGAAGCCGCTATCGATGCGAACTACTTCCCCATTGAAAATTGTGCTTTGGAAATGAGCAAAAATGTAACAAGCTCCGCTATTTCTTCCGGCGTTCCAAGACGTTTCTGCGGAATACCACCCGGTTGCATTTTTTCATTTTTGGATTGGCTCAGCTATCACCTCTTCAGCAAATCGGATGACTGTCGCTTGTCCAAATCCGCTGCCTGCCCTCCGCGATGATTGCCACTTCACTCATATGTGATCCCTGCGATAGCAGATAGTTTTTACTGCACACACACTATATTGTACGATCTTCATGTCATCTATCTTGCCAGCATGATTTTTTCTACTGCATTTTTCAAGGAATTCGTTGTCTTTAGCTGATGAAGCGGTATACCTAACTGTGTGGATGTTTGTGCGATTTCAGGTCGCATACCCGAGATGATCGTTTCGACACCGAGCAGCTTCAATGCTTCAATGATGGAAAAAATTCGCTGGGCCACCAATGTATCGATGACGACAACACCAGACATATCGATGAACAGATGATCGACCTCAAGCATAGCACAGCTATGGAGTACACTATCCATCATGAACTGGGCCCGATTTGTATCGATTTCACCTATAAGCGGCAGCAGTGCCACATTGGGAGTCAAGGAAATGACAGGCGTACTCAGCTCCAATATCATTTCCTGCTGTGCCTGTAATTTGAATTCAGATTGTTTGGCGTTTTCACGAATGAACCATACAATCACTTGGTTAAAGGAATCGGTTATTTTCTCATAATAATCAAGTGCCGTTTGCGCATCTATATTCTTTTCTTTGCAGAAATCGCGCAGCAGCTCAAGATACAAAGCCTGATTACGGTAAAATTCATTAATGATTGCATCGATCGGAGTATCAAGATGACGGTCATCCTTGGCAATGGATGCAATCCAATCCTCGAATGCCTCACAAGACACGGTAGAATCTTGGTTTAACACTTCGCAAAATTGTCTATGAAACCCTCTATTCTGATCTTTCAATCTTGCTATCGCTTCCGGTTCCCCAACAGCGTACACACCACTTGTCTTATCAGCAGCTGCATACCACTTTTCTACGAGTTGATCTATATTTTTCAAAAAATGCTGATGTAATTCCTGTTGATATAGCATTTCCCTGCTCCTTATTTCATTTTTTACTAAATAGACACTTTTCACTATAGCGCCTTTCATCGGGCTTATCCACAATGAACAAGTACAGTAGAAGAAAAATAATACCATTTTCCTAGGTGTTGTTGAATAAGTAATTTCTTGGTGACAGACACTAGGGTTAATTCAAAAAAGATGGGGTGCAACTAAATGTATTATTATAAAGAAGAATTAATCAATATCATTAAACCGGATAAGCCGGATCCCGCTGCCGCGAAAGTACTGCAAGAAATCCTAGGCGGACATTATGGGGAAATGCGAACTATGATGCAATACTTCTTTCAAAGCTCTAATTTCCGCGGGAAAGAAAAACAGTTCCGCGATCTTTTGCGCGGAATCTTCCTGGAGGAGATCGCGCATGTAGAGTTGGTACAGAATACCATCAATGCCTTGCTGGATGAGTCTGGTGAAGGCGGAGCGGGAAATACTGCACCCGATGGAGCTCCACTTTCCGGTCCAATCGAGCATACACCAAACGTGAATCCTCACCACTATATAATCGGTGCCCAGTCTTCCATCCCATTCGATGCATCAGGCAATCCGTGGAATGGATCCTGGGTTTACAACCACGGAAACCTCATCGCCGACTTGTTAAATAACGTCGTACTCGAATCGACAGGAGTACTGCAAAAGACACGTATATATGAAATGAGCTCCAATGCCGCATTCCGGGAAACGCTAGGTTTCCTCATCGTCCGGGACAATGCCCATCAAAATGCTTTTGCCAAAGCCTTGGAAACGCTGGGAGTCGATTGGGGCAAAACCTTCCCGATTCCAAATTACGATATCAATAAATATCCGGAATGCAAAAAATTCGTCGACATGGGCTTTCATAATACCCAATTCAATTTCCGTCTTGACCAGACCCGCATCGCTGAAATTATCCAAGGGTCGGTTCCCAGTCGAAATGGTGGCGAATTTAGTGTGTCACAGCCGCCTGCAGGTTTCCCTGTACCTGAATTACCGGATCTACCGAACGAGCATAGCAGCGGATTAAGCGATTTAAACCGATAACAAACAGAAACCTCACCGCAAATGAACGGTGAGGTTTCCCTTTACTTCAAATCTTTATTATTTTTTGTACTGTCTTTGATCTCTGCTTCTTCTCGTCTTACTTTCTCATTTACATGAACATTATCTTTTACATCTTTCTTATTGACGACGATTTCTTCTTTGATGATATCCTTCTTATCAACATCTACTTTTTCTTCATAAACCGGGACATGGATGCCGTCTTTTTCCGCATAAGCTCCTGTATTTTTATCAGGCTCACTAACTTTATTCACTGGACGACGCTCGATATTTACCTCCTGTTTCGTAACTGGAATGTCAAATTCCTCCTGATCAGTCACCGTGCGTTTTTCTACATCTACTTCGCCGGATTTCACTGGATTAGTATCCACATCCACTACTTCTTCATGTAATTCCATCTGTTCTGTCTGGGAGGCTTTTGGGTTATTTGTTTTGTTCTTGTTGCGTTCTGATAATGCTGAAGTACCGGGTTGTGCTTTACTTGCACCATTCAATAGGCTATTCTTTTCTGCTGTTGATAGAGCCTCATGATTGGTTTTAGCTTCTGGCTGCAATTTCTCTCTGGCGGAAGGGTCTACAAATAATAGAATCTTCCCGTTTTTCAATTCATCTACATATCGATCTGTTTCTGTTTGATTCAAATTCAATTTCTGTAATGTTTTCTCTTCTGGATCATCTCCGGAAAACAAAGCAGATACTTTATCACCAAAGGAACCCTTCGCTTCTTTGTAATTCACACTCAGCCGATCAGCCAAAATGGAAGATTCAGGTTTCTTATCGGTGATCACCGTTACTTTGTTTTCTTGAATTCCTTTTGATTTCAATTCATTTACCCTTACAACCACATCATTCTCGTTTTGGAAGGTTTCAATTTTGTGAGCTAGCATGTTGTCATACCTCCTATACCTTGTTGAAGTGTTGCATGTTTTTTATGTTCCCGGCATGAAAATTAATAAACATATTTCTGATTTCAACAAAAAGAAGATACAGCTATCTGCATCTTCTTGGAATTCTTACGGATGGAATAGTACTTTCACAGCATCAATACTTCGGTCAGTAACCTTTTTGAACATTGCTGGACCTTCACTTAGTGGTATGTGATGACTTATCATTTTCTGTCCATTTATTTGACCTGTTTTCATATAATGGATAGTATTGAACCATTCCTTGCCAGGAAAAGGAGCGGATAATGCATTCCAGGATCCGTGAATCGTCAGTTCGTTCCTGACGATTTTTTCGAAATAATTTCTTTCAATATTTATATCGGCGTATGGAATCCCAAGATAAACAACCTCCCCGCCCTTTTTCGGGAGTGCCAATACTTGCGCGGAAGTTATTGGTGATCCCGCCGATTCAACAGCCAAGTCGACACCTGCACCATCCGTGTATGCTGATATCGCCTCATGGGCCGGTGCAGAACTTGCATCAATCACATGATCAGCCCCGACTTCCTTGGCAATATCCAATTTCTTCGTATCGATGTCAATGGCAATGACCGTTTTTGCACCGAAGATTCTAGCCCACTGGATGGCAAGCAGACCGATACTTCCTGCTCCCATTACAGCAACGGTTGCTCCTGGTCTGATCTGCGTCCGGTAAAACCCATGTGCCACGACCGCAGCAGGTTCGATCAAAGCCGCTGTCTCACTTTCCACCTCAGGAGGAAGCGGTATGACATGGGGAGAGGGAAGCTTCACATACTCCGCAAATGCACCCGGTACCTTGGATCCGATAACCATCAATTCCTTGCATCTTGACGGGTATCCACTTTTGCAGTGTAAACATTTTCCGCATGCATATGTCGGGCAGGCAGCTACTCTGTCACCAATTTTGACGTTGCTGACACCGCTGCCGACTTCTGCGACAGTGCCGGCAAATTCGTGCCCGAACGTCGTCCCCGGCCGATAGGGACCAAGCTTTTTGTAACGCGACAGATCGGAACCGCATATGCCGGCAGCTTCCACCTTTATAATGACATCTTGATCTGCTTCAATCACTGGCTGCGGCGATTCTTCATATCTTATATCCTCTATTCCATACAGATTCAGCGTCTTCACGGTGTTACACCTCTTTATGTCTGTTTCGATTTCTTTCCTGTAAACAGCTTCACTAAAACGCCGCCGATGATGATTCCATTAAAGATCAGCTGGTGCTCAAAATAGAAAGCGCTCACTCCCCTCATGGGGCCAAGCATAAAGTCAAGCATCATTTCTGCCATGTTATCCCTCCCGACTAGTAATCCGTATCCGATTTTTCGTTATGGATGATTGCAACAGCACCACTTGCACCAATCCGTGTTGCTCCAGCTTGCATCATCTTGACAGCATCGTCATATGTCCGAATGCCTCCGGCAGCCTTTATCCCAATTTTCCCTTGTACGATTGATGATAGAAGTTCGATATCTTCCACTGTCGCACCTCCACCGTTAAAGCCGGTGGCTGTCTTCACGAAGTCGGCTCCAGCAGCCATTACAATCTCTGCAGCTTTCCGTTTTTCCACATCATCCAATAAAGCTGTTTCAATGATCACTTTTGTTGTCAGACCATCGGCAGCTTTTACTACAGCATCAATATCCTGATGAACAGCATCGTATGCTTGTGATTTCAATGCTCCCAAGTTGATCAGCATATCAATTTCGGAAGCACCATCCTCGATTGCCGCCTTCGTTTCTTCTACTTTGACCCTCGTCGTGGCTCCGCCGAGCGAAAAGCCGATTGGTGCCCCGATTTTTATATTATGTGGCGAAAGGATCGTAAAAGCATACGGGATATACCAAGGGTTTACAAAAACCGTTCGGAATCCATAGGTAATCGCTTCCAAGCAGAAGGCCTTTATATCATCTTTACTGGCGGTAGGAGCCAGCATCGTATAATCGATCATCTCGATTAATTTTTCTTTTTCCATCGGCTGCTCCCCCTTCTTTCACTGGCGTCAAAAGGACTTTGATCGCTTCACCGGATTTGATCGACTGATAGGCCTGCTCCCATTCCGTTATATCGAATACATGGGTGACCAACGCGGCTGCATCGACGGCACCGCTTCCCATCAGGCTCAAGGAAGGTTCCCAATCGGCCGGCTTTTGGCTTCTGCTCCCAACGATCCTCAATTCCTTTTGGATAACCTGTTCCATATCAAATGGTACCGACGTTTCCGCAAACAAACCTACTTGCGCGTACTGCCCCTTCTTACGCAGAAGTTTCAACCCTTGACGCGCCGCAGGAACTGCTCCGGAACATTCGAAGACGACATCGGCCCCATAACCGTCTGTCAACCCTGAAACAAGTTCCTCCAGTGAATCGTCCTGGATATTGACCACATGATCGATACCTAACTCTTTTGCTTTCTCCAGACGAACTTTGTCAGAAGAAAGGCCGGTAATGATGACCGCCGCCCCTTTACTTTTGGCAACTTGTGCAGTCAGGAGACCGATCGGACCCGGTCCGATCACCACGACGATATCATCTTGTCGGATTGTCGTTTTAGCTACTGCGTGATGAGTGCATGCAAGTGCCTCTGTCATCGCTGCTGATTGGTCATCGACATTGTCAGGGATCTTGTGGATGCTCGCTGCTCTTGCCACAACGTAGTTCGCAAAACCTCCATCTTGCTGCGTTCCAAGCCCTTTACGATAGTTGCACAAGTTATAATCCCTCTGCTGACAATATTCGCACTCGCCGCATATATAAAATGTTGTCTCGGATGTCACCCGGTCACCCGGCTTCCAATCGGTGACATCTTTGCCCACTTCCTCGACGATACCGGCAAATTCATGGCCCAGCGTAACGGGAGCCGCTACCCGGTAGCTCCCTTCATACGTATGGATATCCGATCCGCAAATGCCTGCATATGTCACTTTGATTTTCACTTGATCTTCTTTCGGAAAAGGTTCTGGTTTGTCTTCTACAACTAAATTTCCAAACCCCAACTGCTTTTTCACCAATGCTTGCATGAAGTGATCCTCCTAATCCATCAATTGAATAATGCGAAGAACTTCCAAATAATCCAGTTGACTAAGTTGCCTCCCTGGTCGATGCTAGAAACCATCGCGGATCCTTCCGGCATCTCGATATCGGCATTTGTTGTCATTTCCGTGAAAATAGGAGCTATATCGGTAGCCATATATAAAGACAAGGCTATCATGATTGTCCCGGTGATGACCGAATGGATGATGTTCCCTTTGGCTGCTCCTACGATGAAAGCAACAATGAACGGAATGGTAGCTAAGTCCGCAAATGGCAGGACAGCATTACCTGGCAGGATGACTGCCAAAAGGACGGTGATCGGCGTCAGAATCAAAGCCGTGGAAATGACAGCTGGGTGTCCCAATAAAACGGCTGCATCCAGACCGATATTTATTTCACTTTTTCCAAATCGCTTACTGAGCCAGTTCCTGGCAGACTCCGATACAGGCATCAAACCTTCCATCAAGATCTTCACCATACGTGGCATCAAGACCATGACAGCTGCCATCGCCATACCGATTTCGATGATGTCGCCGACTCCGTACCCTGCCAATGCACCAATAGCTGCACCTAACAGTAAACCGATCACCATCGAGTCTCCGAATATCCCAAACCTCTTTTGGATCGTTTCCGGATCGGCGTGTATCTTGTTCAAACCCGGAATCTTCTCAATCAGCTTTACGATCAAGATACCTGGTGCATAGGAAATCGTGCTTCCGGTCGCCACTGTGACACCCGGCATTTCATAGAAGTCCTCTACCATCGGCTGTGTCCAATCGGCTACTTTCAAGCAGACAATCTGGAATAGGACAGCCGCAATCAGTCCTTGTACGACACTTCCTGAAACCGTATATACCACAGCAGCCATAAATGTATAGTGCCAATAATTCCAAATATCCACGTTCATTGTTTTCGTCGTCTTCGTTACCAGCATGACGACATTGACAACCAGACCGAGCGGGATGATGAATGCCGCCACTACAGATGCCCAAGCAATGGATGACGTGGCCGGCCATCCGACATCGATGACATTGAGGTCCACTCCCAAACGGTCGACCATCTGCTGTGCAGCAGGTCCTAAATTCAATGTCAATAAGTCAACTACAAGGAAAATACCAACAAAAGCCACCCCGATGGTTAAACCCGACCGGAACGCCTTGCCAGGCTTTTGTCCGAACAAAAGTCCAAGAAGGAAGATTGCTACCGGCAAGATCACCGTTGCACCCAAGTCTAGAAAACTTTGTAAGAACCCGACAAATGTATCCATCATGCAGCCCCCACTTTTGGAAAGGAGGTCGATTCCAATACCTTGGAACCGACTCCCAATTTTTATTTTTTCAATTCAGTCAAGATCTGTTCCTTTGTTTCTTCCAAACCGATTCCTGTCAGGAACGAGCGTGCATTGATCACAGGGAAAGGATAGGATGTTTTCACCATCGCTGTCGTCACCAGCAAATCAGCTGTATCGACATAGGAATTCACTTCTGCTATTTTGATTTGAATCAAATTGACATCGATTTTATTTTCCTTCGCCATTTCTTCAATTGCACTGTTTACGACAGTGGAAGTGGCAATACCAGCACCACAAGCGACCAATACTTGTTTTTTGGCCATTATCTGTCACCTCCTTTACTTGCAGTCAAGCTAAGCTTTCTATCAATTAGCTGGACAATTTCCTCTTTTGTCTTGGAATCATATAAATCTTGCAGCGTCGTTTCCTCCTGCAAAAAGGTCATAAGGTCTCTTAATAACGATAGCTGCGCGTGTGACTCCTTCATTGCCAGCATGAAAATAATACTTACCGGCGTCTCCATCGAAGCTTCCCCCATCACCCGGAAGGCAGCTGGCTCCTTCAATACCGCAACACTGATTGCATTCTTTTTGACATGCTCGATATCTGTGTGCGGGATAGCGACAGATATCGATGAAGCAGTCGGCAAACCTGTCGGATAATCTTTCTCGCGCTCCATGATACCGGATACAAAGCTTGCTTCGACTATATCTTCTTTTACAAGATTCTCAGCCATTTCACGCAATATATCCTCACATGTCCCAGTCATTTGCAGAAATACAAGGTTTTCCCCTAAATAAAATTCAGCCATAATACAACTCCTTCTCCTTTACAGTGTCATTGGAATATTGATGGATGATTCGTCTCATCTCTGGTATGCCTGCAGCATTTATCATGTTTTTCACATCCGCTTCACACTTGGAGAGTTTCATGAGCTGCATGAGTGCATGTATATGCTCCTTCTTGTCCTTCGCCGCGATGACTACTAAAATATGAATGCGATGTCCTAAATACTGCACACCATTTTTGATCTTGAGCAGACTCATTCCGGTGCGGACAACACCATCTTCAGGTGAGGCATGCGGTATAGCTATACCGTTTCCTATCACGATATACGGATCTTTCTCACAGCTTTTGATCATAGCGTCAATGTATCTGTGTTCGATGATCCCTTTATCGAGCAGGATACCAGCACAGGATCGTACAGCCTCTTCCCATGATTCAATTTGATATGTCATCAAGACATGCGGATTCATCAAAAAATCTGATAGTTGCAGCGGCTGTGCCTCATCCGAAGTTGTACGAACCACATGCTGATCCACTTCACTGAGATATGCCTGAAGTTCCTGTTCCAGCGCCTGCTTGTTTTTGACAGTTGCATGATTACTGATGATTTTCATGATATCGCTTGCCCTTACTTCCTTGGAAACAAACCCATGGATATAGGTTAAAACCTGTTTTCTTAGGAGCCTTTTTTCGCGGGTATCCATCATCGTCTTCGTTAGGAACAGTTTTTTTGAAGTCTCCAGTAAGACTGGTGAAAATACAATATCGTAATCCAGGTCGTAAGTGATGAATTCGCGTACAGACATGCTATCCAGAAATACAAATTCCGGGAAAAGACCGCTTAACTCATGGAACATCAGCTTGGAAACAGAAACACCTTGCGGACACACCACAATTGCTTTCACTTTCTCCCCGATGCTTTCACCCTGCTGCCTGATCCAACCACCGATAAGCAAGGTGATGTATACCTGTTCGTTTTCCGGAATTTCACTTTGGATGAAGCTTTTCAGTGGATCAAGAGAGCGCTTGACCAACTGATGCAAAGAGCGGAATTCCCCACTTAACACACCTGGAACTGGTGTAGTGTCCGTAAGGTGGTATTTAATACGATAATAAGCCGGCTTGATGTGCTGCATCAGCTTATCAAGCAGCTGCTTCCGTTCCTGGACACGGATACAGGAAACCTTCTCGAAAAGACTGAGCATACTATCGACTGCTGGGAATAAATCAGGAATTGTATCCTCAGATTCCAGATTTGCCGTAATCACATTGGCCGACAATAAATGGAGAGTGATAAAAAGCTTTTCTGCTTCCGGCAATCCTTGCTGGTCAAATAATAATTCTTCTGCGGCTTGGTATTCTTTCGTTCCAGCCAATTCCTTATATCGTATCGGAGAGTCAGCCAAGCACTCTCCCTTTCTGACCCGCTCTAGAATGAGGAATAAAGTTATCGGCATCGTCTTCATTTTCTCATCAGTGAATTTGATCGATAGTTTTTTCTCTACCATCTCAATTCTGTTGCGAAAGGCATCCACACAATCCTTTTCCAGTTCCAATACATCTATTAATTCAGGAAGTCCATCGTCCGCTTCGAGTAATTCCATCAATGCAGACATTAAAGCTTTTCGAAGTTGAAATTCATTTCCTTCCATATAGTAGCCATGCTTTCGGCTGTATCGTATATGCAGATGAAAAGGTTCAAGCTGCTTCTCCAAATTCTTCAAATCACGCAATATGGTGTTTCTGCTGATACGCAATGCAATCGAGAAATGATCCAATGACAGGTAATCCTTGCTGATCAGCATACAAAGAAGGAGATGTGCCCTTTGACGAACGGTCAAAATGGAAGAATGATTCTGTTCCGCCGTTCCTTTCACATGATTCAGTGCCGTGAATACTTTTTCATCGATAAGAAAATGCCCCTGTGATGTTCGCTCGATCAATGGCAATCCGATATGTTCGAGCCAGCTATTGATCTTATGGATGGAATAGCCAAGCTGTCTTTTTGAAAGATCGAATTTCTTTTCCATTAAAGCACTGGATATGCTTGGATTACTTAATAAAGCATCCAATATAGCGGAGCTGCGTTCATTGAGATTCATCAAATCCTCCTTTCCTTACATTCATCTTAACACCGGCATTTTAATTTTGTATGCGCTTTCAACATCATTGATTGAAGAATGGATGTACAGCATGGGACGGAACCCAATACATGTCTTTGAGCACAAAAAAGCTCCGACAGAACATACTGCCGGAGCTTTTTTTGCTATCGTTTTATCTTCTAGTCTTATTCAATTCATTGGCATTCTGATCTTTCGTATTCGGCTCTGCATGAAGCCCATCATTCGGTTTATCAGCTGCATAAAGACCATCTGCAGTCACACCTTTCTCGGCTTCCGTTGCGTGATCAGTACGATCCTTTGCAGCTGCTGCCCGGGGGTGAGTTCGGGTTGCAGGAGCATTTTTTGCATACAGCAATACTTTTCCTGCTTTCAGCTCAGCTGCATAGCGCTCTTTTTCAGCTTCTGACAGACTTACGTTTTTGAGGACCTTTTTTTCTGGATTTTCACTGGAGAAAAAGGAGGAAAATTTTGCACCAAAGGAACCATTTGCTTCCTTATAATCGACATCTCTCTTGTCACCAAGGATGCTGTCCGCGGGTTTTTTATCCACGATGATCATGATATCTTGTTCTGGTACCCCAGAGGAAATCAGTTCGTTCACTTTCACTATTGCATCACTTTCATTCAAGCATAATTCGATGGTAGTTGTGTTAGCCATGTTTTTTTACCTCCTATTATTTACTTTCTGTAAATGCGGAAGTGCTATATGGTTTTTACATTCCCTCTGCCCTTTTTATCAAACATAAAAAGCACCGTCCTGTTCGGACAGTGCTTTTCATTAAGCGAATTTCAATAACGTATACTTTTTCTTACCGCGGCGGATGATGATGAACTGTCCATCGATTCGATCCGTATTTGTCAGTACGCGGGATGTATCTTCTTCTTTCTCACCATTGATGCGGATCGCACCATTTGTGATATCTTCCCTCGCCTGACGCTTGGAAGGGGAAATTCCCGCTTCCACCAGCATATCGACTAGCGGTTTGTCTTCGTCGGCAGCAGTGTGGGACGGAACATCTTTGAACCCTTGTTCGATTTCTGCACCATTCAAGGAAGCAATATCGCCACTGAAAAGTGCTTCAGAAATTTTTATCGCTTGTTCCAGTGCTTCGTTGCCATGTACAAGCGTAGTCATCTCTTCGGCAAGCTTTGTCTGCGCCAGGCGTTTTTCCGGCTCTTTCTCAACGCTCTCTTCGTAAGTTGCGATTTCTTCAAGGGACATGAAAGTAAAGTATTTCATGAACTTGATGACATCCCGATCATCTGTATTGAACCAGAATTGGTAAAACTCATAAGGAGTCGTGCGTTCCGGACTCAGCCACACTGCTCCACCAGCTGTTTTACCGAATTTCGTTCCGTCTGCTTTCGTGATAAGCGGAACTGTCAAAGCGAATGCTTTGTCTGGAGCTTCTTCATCGTTCCCTGCATACGTCCGGCGAATCAATTCCATGCCAGCTGTGATATTGCCCCATTGATCACTACCGCCAATTTGCAATGTCACATTTTCCTTTTCGTGCAAACGCAGGTAATCCAAAGATTGCAAAATCATGTATGTGAACTCCGTGAAAGAAATGCCATTCGCCAGCCTGGACTCAACAGAATCCTTTGCCAGCATGTAATTGACTCCAAAATGCTTCCCGATGTCGCGAAGGAAATCGATGATGCTCATGGAACCAAGCCAATCTTTATTGTTTACCGCTTTGGCAGCATTCTCACCTTCATCGAAGTTGAGGATTTTGGCCAGCTGCTTCTGTATACCTTGGCTGAAACTCTCAACTGTAGCTGCATCGTTCAAATTACGCTCATCAGAACGGCCACTTGGATCCCCGATCATTCCTGTGCCCCCGCCGATAAGTGCAATCGGGCGGTGACCTGCTTGCTGGAACCGCTTCAGCATCAACATCGGCACCAAGTGCCCGATGTGCAAGCTGTCAGCTGTAGGGTCGAATCCGCAGTACAGACTTACTTGCTGGCTGGACAGATGCTTCTCCAATCCTGCATCATCACTTGTTTGCTGAATCAAACCCCTGTCTTTTAAATCCTGTAAAATTGACATTTGATCACACTCCCTGCTTCCTTTGAAAATAAAAAAACCCCGTCCCCAAAAAAGGGACGAGGAAATAACTCGCGGTACCACCCTTGTTGCAGTATGAACTGCCACTCGGTTTGCTAACGGATATACATCCGTCTCCTGCTTGAACAGGAGAAGCTCCAGCCTGTACTTGGCAAAACAACTGTATACTGACTCGCACCGGCCGTCAGCTCTCTGCAACAGGGAATTGTTCCGCTACTATAACCTTCAACGCAATATTTTATAATGACTGTTCCTTCATTATTACCATATAGAAGTGAAAAATGCAACAAGGATTTTGGACTCACTACGAAAATTGACTATTATGGTATAATAGACAAACCAATTCGGGGGTGAAATATGCAAATCAAAGCAATATGGACGAGAATCAAGAAACGAATTGCCGAAGCTTGGAAGGCTGGGCGAATTCAGCGGAATTCTCGTATCACATATGACGTCATCTGGAACTTATTTCTCTTTTTCCTACTTATAGCTGGCGTCGGGATCTTCTTTGCTGCAGGAGCTGGTGCTGGATATTTTGCATCACTTGTGAAGAATGAGCCCGTCCGATCCTATGACTCTATGAAAGAAGAAATCTACAATTATGAAGAGACTTCCTCCATTTATTTTGCGGATAATGTTTTCCTAGGCAATATCAAGACCGATCTCTATCGCGAAGATGTGAAACTCGATGACATTTCACCATATGTCATTAATGGCATTATTGCGACAGAGGATGATAATTTCAAAACTCATGACGGCGTAGTCCCAAAATCGATTCTAAGGGCGCTCATGCAGGAAGCTACGAACTCTGAAACGAAGACGGGCGGCAGTACGCTGACCCAGCAGCTCGTCAAAAACCAAATATTGACCAATGAGGTATCCTTTGAAAGAAAAGCCAAGGAGATCATACTCGCAATGCGCTTGGAAAAAGTGCTGAAGAAAGACGAAATTCTCGAAGCATATATGAATATAGTCCCGTTCGGCAGGAATGCTTCCGGTGACAATATCGCCGGCGTTCAAACAGCCGCCCAAGGCATCTTCGGCGTCGATGCCAAGGATCTTACCCTACCGCAAGCAGCTTTCCTAGCTGGATTGCCGCAAAGTCCGACGGCCTATTCGCCGTTCACCAATAGTGGTGAATTGAAAGAAGAGACGGCCATTCAGCCTGGTTTGAATAGGATGAAGCAAGTACTCAACCGAATGCTCGATGAGGGTTATATCGACCAGCAAGAGTACGATGATGCTATTGGCTATGACATTACCAAGGATTTTGCAGAAGCAAAACCAGTGGCCGCCGACGACTATGGCTATCTGACCACCGAGGTCGAGCAGCGAGCAGCGGATATCATCGCCATACAGCTCGCTGAACAGGATGGCCATTCCGAGAAAGATTTGAACAAAGATAATGATTTGAAGAACGAGTATCTGGAAAAAGCAGAACGTGATATTCGTCAAAAGGGTTACCAGATCCATACGACGATCAATAAGGATATGTATGTTGCCCAGCAGAAAATCGCGAAAGACTATGCTTATTATCAGCCCGATCATTGGGTGGAACGGACGAATAGTGACGGAGAAACAGAAACAGTTTCCGAGCCTATCGAAGCAGGATCCATCATGATCGAAAATAGTACTGGTAAAATACTTAGCTTTGTCGGTGGACGGGATCATGAGGAAAACCAAGTGAACCATGCTACTGACACGAAGCGTTCCAATGGCAGTACGATGAAGCCGCTGCTTGTGTACGCCCCAGCGATGGAAGAAGGAACGTTGCAACCGGGAAGTATAATCGGTGACTTAAGCAAGAAATTCACTGTCCCTGGATCATCAAAAACTTGGAATCCTGGAAACTACGGTGGAGTATACCATGGACTTGTAACTGCACGAAAAGCGTTGGAAGAATCCTATAACGTACCAGCAGCGAAAGCCTATAAGGAAATAGTCAACCTAGACCCCGCCAGCAAATACTTGGAAAGCATGGGAATAACGACTTTGACTGAAGGAGACCACTCCCAGCTAGCAGCTTCCCTGGGCGGTTTGGACTACGGTACCACTGTTGAAGAAAACGTCAATGCCTATGCAACTTTCGGCAATAATGGCGAATTCACGGACGCTTATATGATTGAATCGATCACTACAAAAGATGGCAAAGAGATTTATAAACACGAATCCGAATCGAACAAAGTGTTCAGCCCGCAGACAAATTATTTAATGCTGGATATGATGCGTGGTGTCCTGAACAACGGTACGGCTACGTATGCGAAATCCCAGCTGTCCAATAAGAATGTGGATTGGGCCGGTAAAACTGGTACATCACAGGATTACCACGATTCCTGGTTCGTTGCCACCAACCCGAATGTCACGGTCGGCGTGTGGATGGGGTATGATAAACAAGCTTCCATCCAGACCTCCGGCATGAGCTATAGTCAGAGAAACCAACTGCTATGGACACAATTGGTCAATAGCGCCACAAAGATCGATCCTGAACTGATGGCCCCTAGCGAGTCATTCAAGCAGCCGGACGGTTTGACAAAGGCATCCTATTGCGCGATTGGCGGCGGCAAACCAACGGACCTTTGTAAACAAGCTGGAATGGTCAAAACCGATTTGTTTGATATAGATCATGTACCAACGAAAGCGGATGACAGCCTGATCAAACAGAACGGTAAAATTGTGCTCAACCCAGATTTTGTTAAGGAAAATGGCTTACAGGGCGTCAGCATCGAACAGCTCTTCCCTAACAACGAAAAAATCCAAAAGCTGATCGGGAAAGCAGCAAGCAGCAGTGCATCCTCGAAATCGGATGATACTAAAACCGTAAAGACAAGTTCCGGTGCTCCGCTTCCGCCTACGAATGTACAAAAAGCGGATAAGAAATTGACGTGGACACAATCAAAAACAGGAGATGTGAAAGGATATCGCATCCTGCAGAAGCAAGGAGACAGCTTCAAGCAAATCGGATTCAGCGATCAATCCTCCTTCAATCTTCCAGACAATGATTCGACCTATCAAATCAAAGCTGTCGGCGCGAATGATAAGGAATCAGAAACCATTACATTATAAAAAACTAGCGTATCCAATTGGATACGCTAGTTTTTTATTTTGTCGAATTCCGTTCGATGATGCGGTGCGGAAGGATGACATTCTTCTCTGATACTTCCTCTTTATTCATCAGTTTTGTCAATAGACGCATGGCTACAGCACCGATGTCGTAAGTAGGCTGTACGACAGTGGAAAGGGTTGGGCGGACCATCGTCGCCAGTCTCGTATTATCATATCCGACCACTTCGATATCTTCCGGTACACGCAAACCATTGTCTTGGAAACCATGGATGACACCAAGTGCCATTTCATCAGAAGAAACGAATACTGCAGAAGGGCGATTAGTCAAATCTGCCAGCTGCTTTGCCGCTTCCAAACCGGAATTGTACGTATTGTTAGCTTTTACGATGTACTCCTGCTTCACTTCGGCATTGTTCTCCGTCACGGCGCGCAGATAACCTTTATATTTCTGGTTATTCGTTTCAGCTTCTGCCGTTCCAGCAACAAATGCCGGATGTTCATGATTATGATCGATCAGCAATTTCGTCGCTTCATACGCAGCTTGTTCATAATCGATTGCAACAGACGGCGTATCTCCTGTTCCTTGTACATTGGCTGCAATGACAATCGGTACTGGGGACTTCTCGAACTGCTGCAGTAGTTCATCGCTGATTTTGCCGCCCATGAAGACAATACCGTCCACTTGTTTCTCCAGCATGCTGTTGAAAAGCGTAAGCTCTTTGTCTGGGTTCTGATCGGAATTGCTCAGGATCATATTGTATTTATACATCGTCGCGATATCTTCTATCCCGCGGGCAAGCTCGGAGAAGAAGATACTGGAGATATCCGGTATGATTGCTCCGACTGTTGTCGTTCTTTTGCTCGCCAGCCCCCTGGCTACTGCATTTGGACGATACCCAAGCGCTTCGATTGTGCTGAGTACTTTCTTCCGGGTTGCAGGTTTTACATTAGGGTTGCCGTTTACCACACGGGATACGGTTGCCATCGATACGTTCGCTTCACGGGCAACATCGTATATGGTTACATTCATTGTGTCATTTCCTCCTATATTCCTTACACGATTCCAATCATCTAGGATGATAATATCAATTTGTATGTTTATTCACATATTCTTTACCCATTATACCAGAGTTTTGAACATTTCAGTAGAACGAGATGCAAAAAACGCTTGATACAACAGGATAGCTATGTTCCCAGCAGTCAATCCCCGGATGGGATACGGCTTGCATAACTGCTGTGCGCAATAAGATCTCGATAGAAAGCATCGAATCGAGGTAAATCCATTTGCTGTGCTGCATCGGAAAGGGCAACAGCCGGATCCGGATGGACTTCCGCCATAATGCCATCAGCCCCGATTGCCAGTGCCGCTTTCGCCGCCGGAAGCAATAAATCCCGTCGTCCAGTGGAATGGGTTACATCGACCATTACCGGAAGATGTGTCTCTTGTTTCAAAATCGGTACAGCAGTGATATCCAGTGTATTCCTTGTTGCTGTCTCGTACGTACGTATTCCCCGTTCACAAAGGATGATGTCATTATTTCCGCGGGAGCTGATGTATTCCGCTGCATGGATGAATTCAGAAATGGTGGAAGCCATACCTCGTTTTAATAGGATTGGCTTGTTGATATCCCCTGCTGCTTTAAGCAATTCGAAATTTTGCATATTGCGGGCGCCGATTTGAATCACATCCAAATATTCCGCCGCCATTTCGATATCTTCGGGTGCGACGATTTCGCTGATGACAGCCAAATCATACGTATCGGCAATCTTTTTCAAGATCCGGAGTCCCTCTTCACCCAACCCTTGGAAATCATAAGGGGATGTACGGGGTTTGAAAGCCCCGCCTCGCAGGAGCTTCAGGCCTTTGTCCTGAAGGGATCCGGCAACTTTGGCTGTTTGCTGATAGCTCTCCACAGAGCATGGCCCAAAAATGAACTGTGGCACACCAGCACCAATTTTTGTACCCTTGATGTTGATAACCGTATTTTCAGGCTTCCGACGCCGCGAGACAAGCAAAGCTTTATGCATATCGTCTTCCTGAAGCTCTAAACTGGCCTTGAAGATTTCCTTGAATATATGCTGAAGGGTAGCATCTTGGAATGGTCCTTTATTGTTATCAGCTATAACATTCAGCATATCTCTTTCACGGACTGGGTCGAAGCGTTTGGTTCCTTGCTTTTTCTTCACTTCACCGATTTCCTGGACCAGCTTTCCCCTTTTATTGATCATGGCAAGCAGCTCAAGGTTCACTTCATCCAATTTTTTTCGCAAAATCGCTAATTCATCCATATTCATCGCTCTCTCCCACTCTATTTCTATTATATCCAGCTCAGGTAATTAGCAATCATTATAGCTAAAAGTTTACTCGCTGTCATCCTTAAATAGTGTAGAATGAATCTAGGAGTTTCATAAGATTTCATTGTAGTGAAGCTAATAGTTCATTGCGGAAAGGAATATCGTCTTGAAGGAAAGAATTTTTGCCTTGGATATCGGAACAAGATCTGTTGTCGGTATGCTGCTGGAAGCAGATGCCGGCGTCTATACATTGATAGATCACGAGATGGTGGAGCACGATGAGCGCTCGATGCTTGACGGTCAGATTCACGATGTTGTAGCCGTTGCGCAAGTCATTTCGGAAGTGAAGCACAAATTAGAAGAAAAACACGGTCCGTTGTATAAAGTATGTGTCGCAGCCGCCGGACGTTCGCTGCAGACGAAACGTGTCCAGATTCGCCATTCCATCTCTGAACGAGGAGTATTGGACAAAGAGCAAGTACAGCATTTGGAGCTAAGTGCTGTCCAGCAAGCTCAATATGAAATTGCGCAATCGAAAGATAAGAGTACTGATTATTATTGTGTCGGCTACTCCGTTTTACATTATCAACTCGACGAGCAAGATATTGGATCCTTGATAGATCAGCAAGGTAATGAAGCAAGTGTGGAAATCATTGCTACTTTCCTGCCAAAGGTTGTTATTGAGTCGTTGCTATCCGCATTGAAGCGAAGCAATTTGGAGATGGATGCTTTGACATTGGAGCCCATTGCCGCAATCAGTGTCCTTATCCCACCCTCCATGCGCCGTTTGAACGTAGCGTTGGTCGATATCGGTGCCGGAACCAGCGATATCGCCATAACCAATGAAGGGACAATCACGGCATATGGCATGGTGCCAAAAGCAGGGGATGAAATCACGGAAGCATTGAGTGATCATTATTTGCTCGATTTTCACGTAGCGGAAACAGCCAAACGGGACTTGGCCGAAAAAAATGCAATCACAACGATGGATATTCTCGGTTTCGAACAGCAGCTGAATGGTGATCAGGTTGAACAGGATATAGGCCATGCGGTCGATCAGCTCGCAGAAGCAATCGCAGCTGGCATCATCCAGCTGAATGCAGTCGCACCGAAAGCTATCATGCTCGTTGGCGGCGGAAGTCAGACACCTGGTCTGGCTGGACGCTTGGCAAGTATCCTTGAACTGCCCAAAAATAGAGTAGCCATCCGCGGCACAGAAGCAATTCAGACGCTTGCAAAAACGGATAATGTCCCAGCAGGACCGGCGTTCATTACTCCTATAGGTATTGCACTGGCTGCTAAACAGAACCCAGTCCATTATGTCAGCATCCAAGTAAACGGACGAGTCATCCGTCTTTTCGATATGAAGAAACTGACAGTCGGCGATGCATTACTCGCTGCAGGTATTCAAATAGCACGACTCTATGGTAAACCCGGCGCTGCCTGCATGATTACATTCCAAGGAAAACCGCTTACCCTGCCAGGTACAATCGGAAAAGCACCGAAGATAAGATGCAATCAACAGCTTGCCGGTCTTGAATCGTCAATATACGATGGAGACAAGCTGGAAGTTGAAGCCGGAGAGGATGGTTTACCGGCACAAGTGACTGTACATGATATAACTGGAGATTTGGAACCGATGACTGTTTTCTATAATGGAGAATCGTACCAAGTGAAACAACAAGTGCTCGTAAATGGACAGCCGGTTCAACCTTCACACCGCCTGGAAGACAGGGATGATGTCCTTTTGCAGAGAGTGACTACCGCAGAACGCTTTTTACACGAACAGAAGCTGCCGCTGCCAGCATTGCCTGAGACAAAGGAATATGAAGTCTTCATCAATGATAGGTCAGTATCGATCGAAACTTTCGGTCAGGTATTTACTATCAATGATGTTCCGGCACGACTGCGGGATCAAGTAACCGATGGCGATAGTATCCGAATACAAGAACGAAAAGTCCCGACTGCCGCTGAATTGCTTTCTCATTTGCAGCCAAACAGCCCAACAACTTTAATCGTCGAATTTAACGGAAGTACGATTACACTCACACCACCTGCCGCACAGCTTTATAACAAGGAAAAACCAGTGGAGCTTGATGAGCTGATTCCGAGCGGCACCAGACTGCAAATGCGTGTTGCAACTGATCATTTCATCATTCAGGATATTTTTCGTTTCGTTGATATTGATTTGACAAAAGTAAGCGGGAATTTCCAAATATACAAAAACGGTTCACAAGCTTCTTTCCATGATGTATTGTCTCCTCATGATAAGATCGAACTGATCATGTAAAAAAGCTGTACGCGATTGCGTACAGCTTTTATTGTTCCTTAGTATACCGCTTGTAGTGGATATCATGAATGAGACGAATTGTGGGACGGATCAAGAGCAGTAAACTACCAGCCGCAAAGAGCCAACAACCCGCCGTCTTCCATGACTCATAAAGGAACAGGAAACTGCCGATGAGAAATATCAATCCGATCAAAAAATCATTCAGCATATATAAAATCTGATATGGCCGTTTGAAAAAAATGCCATATTCCCCAACACGGATGACTTCTTCTCCCTTTTCTCGATTGTGTTCGTGTTTCATTTCATGCTTACCTATTATCCATTCGGGATTCCTGATCCTGTAAAGCAGTCCCTGTAATATCGTGGTGGGATGTATGCCAGATGACCTGATTATTCACAAACAGCAATGCTTGTGGAGACTCATGCTTCACTTCATAACGCTCTGCAATCATATTGGACAGTTCCCTTGCTTCTTGTACATACAACGTATACATCGGCAGCTGTGTATCGAGACTATAGCGATCATATTCCTGCTTTGCACCGGCACTGATCGGACAAGTCAGACTATGCTTGAGCAGGTAGAACGCAGCCTCCCTATTCAATACATCCTGAAATTCCGCTTGATTCTGAATGACTTTCGCTTCCATGCTCAAAACTCCTTTCTAAAAATAAACAGACTCCTAAGCAAGCTGCTTAGGAGTCCAATCTTTTAAAGGTCCTTGTTTCGTTCAATCGTGGATTTCTGCTGTTCCATTTCCAATTCCCTTGCAGCTTCCTCGATTGCACGAGCAACTTCTTCTGCAGCATCTTCTGCTTCTTTATTGTTTGAAGCTGTCTCGTCTGCTTGGTCTTTGGAAGTCATATTTTTAACTTTATCCTGTACAGTCTGTGAAGATTCTATCACCTTATCTGCTACTGCACGGGATTTTTCCGTGACAACGTCTTTCCATTGTGCACCTTTTTCACTGTACTGTGTTTTCATCTCGCCCGCGCGCCCTTTCAGGGAGCTAGCCTGTTCCGAAATATCGCTGCGCAGTTCTTTACCGGATTTAGGCGCCAGAACAAGGGCAGTAACTGCTCCGACTACGCTGCCGATGATCGAACCAATCAGAAAATCTCTACCGTTCGTCTTTTTCGTTGCCATAATGCATTGCCTCCTATCGCGTCGCTGGTTTAGTGGGATGTTTCTTTTACTGGTAGCGGCTGCTCTGTCGGCTGCACTGCAGGTACAGAGGCACCCTCATTGGCTTCATTCTGCTTCTTTTTCTTCCATAAGTCAAGTATAACCGAGCCCCACTTCAATACTTGACCAGTTTGTTCTGTATGCTGTTCTGCAGATAACGCCACTTTATTGGAGACATTGCGGATGGAATTATTCAAGCTCTGAACTGTATCACCGATGCCTTCAATGCCATCGACAAGGGTGTTGAGCTTCTGCGCTTTTTCGCCGATGTCCTCTGCAAGATGATTTGTTTTGCTGAGCAGTTCTGCTGTCTCGCTCGTTATGCCTTGCATCTGTTTTTCGACGCCTTCCAATGTGCTTGCAACATCATTCAATGTGCGTGAAGCAGCTTTCAATGTTTTTGCGAGATAGATTACTAAGACTGCGAATGCAATGGCTGCAATCAATGCAGCGATGTACCCTAGAATTTCCATAATGAATAGTTCAGCTCCTTCTGGTATGTAGTATGAGTAGTTGAAGCACATCTCATGCCTTGTACTCCTTTGTCTAACTACGTTATTCCCCTGATTAACGTCATTAAACATTAAAGAACAAATAAAAAAAGGGAGCAGTACTCCCTTTTTAAGTGTAATGGATTATTGGACAGCTTGCAATGAATCTTCATAGCGTGCCTGGAATTTTTGGATATCCCCCGCCCCCATGAATAGAAGAATGCTGTCATCATACTGCTTAAGTACGTTTACATCCTCAAGCTGCAGCACTTCACAACCTGGTATGAGCTCCTGCAGATCCTGTATCGTCAAGTTTCCTTTCGCCTCACGGGCAGAACCGAAGATATCACATAGATATACCGCATCTGCCAGCTTCAAGCTGTCCGCGAACTCTTGCAGGAATGCTTTTGTCCTTGTGAAAGTGTGCGGCTGGAATACAGCAACAATCTGTTTATCCGGGTATTTCTTCCGAGCTGATTCGATTGTTACTTCGATTTCTTTCGGATGATGGGCATAGTCGTCCACCAATACTTGGCTGCCGGCTTGCTTTTCGGAGAAGCGACGTTTTACACCAGTAAAACCATACATTTCCTCCATCTGCACAGGTGTCATTCCTTCCTGATGGCATACAGCTACGACTGCCAAGGCATTGAGCACTTGATGATTTCCATAGCCAGGAATGGTGAACGTATGATAGAAACTGCCTTCTACATATACGTCGAATACCGTGCCATTCGGCTCTTCATGTACATTCTTTGCTTTATATGTGTTAGCGTCATCAAATCCATAATAATGGATCGGTACATTCGTTTGCAAATCACGCAAATAAGCATCATCCCCGCAAGCAATGATTCCGCGCTTGACTTGATTGGCCAATTGCTGGAATGCTTGGAACACATCCTCGATATTCTGGAAGTAATCAGGATGATCGAAGTCAACATTCAGCATAACAGCATAATCCGGTTTATACGCAAGGAAATGGCGGCGGTATTCGCACGCTTCGAAGACAAAATAGTCATTCTGCGGCTGACCGCTTCCGGTTCCATCCCCTATCAGGTAGGATATAGGGTGGGACTGGTGCAGTGTATGCGCCAGAAGACCCGTCGTCGATGTCTTGCCATGAGCGCCTGTTACCGCAATGCTGCGGAATTTATCCGCATAAGCTCCTAAGAAGTCATGATAACGGTAGAACGGAAGACCGATTCTTTTCGCTTCCACGATCTCCTCATGATCATCCGAGAACGCATTGCCGGCAATGATTGTCAAACCAGGTTTGATATTATCTTTTGTAAATGGCAATATAGGAATATTTTTATCTTTCAGGGCCTGATCTGTAAAGAAAACCTTCTCCACATCCGAGCCTTGGACTTTTTCGCCTGCATCATGCAGGATCTGCGCCAATGCACTCATACCAGATCCTTTAATACCAATGAAATGGTAAGTTGTCATAGTAGGAACCTCCACTTAATAATATATCGCTTCTGTATGGTGTTAGTATAAGTATGTAATCTGTAGTGTGTCACATATACATGAAAAAAAGCATACTAGCAACAGTATAGCATTTTGTCGGGATTTATTAAATGCACAATCTCTGCCGTTACGCTTTTTACAGTATATACAGACCGCTGCCTAGTTGTGTCTTAAAATAGTACAGCCTGGACGTCCTTGGGACAACATCCAGGCTGTCTGTCATTCCGCTTGGAGCTGAGCCAGCGAGACGAGGACATCACGCGGCTTGCTGCCTTTTTGTTCCGAAATGACTCCCCTCATTTCCATATGATCAATCAATCTTGCTGCCCGGTTATAACCGATTTTAAAACGACGTTGCAGCAAACTTGCACTTGCACTGTTATGCTCGATGACAAATTCTACTGCTTCCCGATACAGCTCGTCCTCTTCCTCTTCTGATTCACGTCGTTCAAGCAGATCCTCATGCTGGAAAAGGTATTCAGGCGGTGCTGTCTGTTTCACATGCTCCACGACCCGTTCAATCTCTTCATCCGAAACAAAAGCACCTTGGATGCGCTGGGCTTGCCGCGCGCCATTCTCGATGAAGAGCATATCGCCTTTACCAAGCAGTTTCTCTGCACCATTATTGTCGATGATCGTCCGGGAATCGACTGCAGAGGAAACACTGAAAGCAATCCTTGTCGGTATATTCGCCTTGATCAAACCGGTGATGACATCAACGGACGGCCGCTGTGTCGCCAACAGCAAATGTATACCGGCAGCACGTGCTTTCTGAGCAATCCGGCATATCGCATCCTCGACATCCTGCGGGGATACCATCATCAAATCTGCAAGTTCATCGATGACGATGACCAAATATGGAAGCTTATCAGCATGACGGCCTTGCTTGGATAGCTTCTCGTTATATCGACCGATATCCCGGACCCCTTCGCCAACGAACTTCATGTACCGTTCTTCCATTTCATTGACTGCCCACTTCAATGCTGCAGTGGCTGCTTTCGTGTCGGTAATAACTGGCGATACAAGATGAGGCAAGTCATTATAAGGAGCAAGCTCCACCATCTTCGGATCGATCAGCAGGAACTTCACCTGCTTGTGATTCGCTTTATAAAGCAAGCTGAGCAGGATGGTATTGATACACACGCTTTTACCCGATCCTGTGGCTCCGGCAATAAGTCCATGCGGCATTTTCTGCAGATCGGTCACAATCGACCTGCCGGAAATATTCAGTCCCAGCGCGACCGAAAGTGGAGAACTGTTATCCTGGAAATCTTCCGTTTCCAGGATCTCTTGTAAGCCGACTTGCTTGGAGACAGCGTTAGGGACTTCGATTCCAATCGCATTTTTTCCAGGAATCGGCGCCTCCATCCGGATATCCTTAGCAGCCATATTCAGCTTGATATCATCCGTCAGACTCTTGATCTTGCTGACTTTCACACCCATTTCAGGCTGGACCTCAAAGCGAGTGACAGATGGCCCCTGCATCGCATTTACCACATGCGCATTCACATTGAAATGCTCCAAAGTAGTCTCCAAAAGGTGGATCTGCTGATCGACCCAAGCATCGTTTTCGATTGTTTGTTCAACAGGATCATTGAGAAGATGCATCGGCGGACTGGTAAAACTCGGCTCAGTCTGCACGTTCACTTCTTCAGCAGACTCCTCTATTACCTGGGGTGCTGGGTTTTTGATCTTATCCAAATGATTCCGTTTATCACGCGGTGTCATGAACACATTGAACGGTACCGGTTTCCGGACTGCATTGCTTGCTTCGCGAATTCCGGAACTTGCGGCCTCCTCAGAAGCACCGCTAACTGTTGCTTGTTCTTGTTGCACTCCTGGTTGCAATACTTTCTGTTCTGCTAAGGATGATTGCTTCCATTCCTCTTCTTCCTCGGCGTGTAATTCATTTTCGCCTTCCTGCTCCAGTACAGTCGGTATCTCATCCATTTCTTCCACTTGCCCTGGATCTGTCGTTGCTAGCTCCATATGCACTGCTTCTGGTTGGGAAGATACGGAATTGGTTTGATCCTGTCCCTCGGCTGTCAATTCTTTTTCATCTTTCACTACAGTCGCATCTTCTTCCATTTTCCCTGGAGCTGGCGTTGTTTGCTCCATATGCACTGCTTCTGGTTGGGAAGATACGGAATTGGTTTGATCCTGTCCCTCGGCTGTCAATTCTTTTTCATCTTTCACTACAGTCGCATCTTCTTCCATTTTCCCTGGAGCTGGCGTTGTTTGCTCCATATGCACTGCTTCTGGTTGGGAAGATACGGAAT